>VXSY01000011.1 GCA_009837725.1 Gammaproteobacteria bacterium
TCACTCCCCTCTCGAGGGGAGTCGAGAAATTGCCCTCGATTTCTCGAAGGGCGGAGGGCTCTCAACTCCGGCGCAAAGCGTCGTCTTCTACGGCGCGGCCTCCTAGCCGGATTACCACGAATGCGCGTAGCGAGGGCGAGCGCGTCGGGCTGCGGGCGCGCTATGATCGTCAGCGGGCAAAGCAAATTACCGCAAGCTTGAGGAGCAGCCATGAGCGAGGCAGTGGACTACCGGTACATCGGTTCTCGGCCGATTCGGCCGGATGGGGTGGAGAAGGTCACCGGGCGGGCCAACTTCGGCGCCGACGAGGCGCTGCCGGGGATGATCTACGGCAAGGTGACACGCAGCCCCCACGCCCACGCCCGCGTCCTCTCCATCGACACCTCCAAGGCAGAGACGATGCCGGGGGTGCTTGCGGTGATCACCGCGGCGGATTTCCCGGATCGCTCCGGCTTCGGCTTTCGCCTGCGCGGCTTCAGCGACAACCTGATGGCGAGCGACAAGGTGCTCTTCCAGGGACATCCCGTGGCCGCCGTTGCGGCCACCTCGATCCACGCCGCGGAACTCGCAGCCGACGCCATCGAGGTGGAGTATGAAGTGCTGCCGGCCGTCACCGATGCGCTCGAGGCGATGCAGCCGGACGCACCCATCCTGCACGAGGCGATGATCACGCAAGGCGCAGAGCAGCCTAACGACGGCCCCACCAACATTTCGACGCAGAATCGCATCGTCAAGGGCGACATCGAGGCCGGCTTCGCCGAAGCCGACGAGATCGTCGAGCGCACCTTCGTGACGCCCATGGTGCATCAGGGCTACATCGAGCCCCATGCTTGCGTCGCGGTGTGGAAGGAGGACGGCCAGGCGACGCTCTGGTGCAGTTCGCAAGGCCACTTCGATATCCGCAACGCCACTGCCCGCACCCTGGGCATGGATCTAGGGGACTTGCGCGTAGTGCCGCAGGAAATCGGCGGCGGCTTCGGCGGCAAGACGACGATCTACCTCGAACCCTTGGCGCTCAAGCTGTCGCAGAAGAGCGGCCGTCCGGTGAAGATGGCCATGACCCGCGAGGAGGTGTTTCGTGCCACGGGGCCGGCTTCCGGCACTGTCAACACGGTGAAGATCGGCTGCAAGCGCGACGGCACCATCACCGCCATGCAGGCGAAGCTCATCTACGAGGCCGGGGCATATCCCGGCAGCCCCCTCGGCGCCGGCAGCATGTGCATCTTCGCGCCGTACGATGTGGAGCATGTGCTGATCGAAGGGCAGGAAGTGGTGGTCAACCGGCCTCGGGTGGCCGCCTACCGCGCGCCGGGAGCGCCGCAGTCCATGTATGCCGGCGAGTCCGTGCTCGACGAACTGGCGCAGCGCATCGGCATGGACCCCATCGACTTCCGCCTCAAGAACGCCGCCACGGAAGGCACCCACGCGGCCTACGGCCCCACCTTCCAGGCCGTCGGGCTGGTGGAATGTCTCGAAGCCGCCAAGTCGCATCCCAACTACGCCCGCGCGCTGGCCGAAGGCCAGGGCCGCGGCATTGCCGTGGGCTTCTGGTTCAACGGCGGCAATCAGTCCGCCGCCGAAGTACACGTCAGCGACAGCGGCATGGTGAAGGTGGTGGAGGGCAGCCCCGACATCGGCGGCAGCCGCGCCTCCATGGCGCTGATGGCGGCGGAAACCCTCGGCATTCCCTACGAGCGCATCCGCGTCAACATCTCGGACACCGACAGCACCGGCTACTGCGCCACCACCGGCGGCAGTCGCACCACCTTCGCCACCGGCCTCGCCGTGATGCGCGCCTGCGAAGACGCCATCGTCGAACTCAAGAAGCGCGCCGCGCTCACCTGGGGCATCGACGAGGATCAGGTGGATTGGGCGGAGGGCGAGGCAAGGCCGAAGCCCGGCGTGAATGTGGAAGTGGACCCTCTCTCCATCGGCGATCTCGCCAAGAACGCGGCTCGAACCGGCGGTCCGATTTCGGGCCTCGCGACGTTGAACGCCCAAGGTCCGGGGCCAGCCTTCTCGGTGAACATGACCGACGTGGAAGTGGACGAGGAAACCGGTCGCGTGACGGTGCTTGGCTTCACCGCGATCCAAGACGCCGGCAAGGCCATCCACCCCGACTACGTCGAAGGCCAGATGCAGGGCGGCGCTGCCCAAGGCATCGGCTGGGCGCTGAACGAGGAATACATCTACGACGCCGACGGGGTGCTGGAAAACCCCGGCTTTCTCGACTACCGCGTGCCGGTGGCCTCGGACCTGCCGATGATCGACACCGAGATCGTTGAAGTCCCCAACCCCAACCACCCATTCGGGGTGCGCGGCTGCGGTGAAACACCCATCGTGGCGCCGTTGGCTGCGGTGGGGAATGCAGTCAGCCGTGCCATCGGCAAGCGAATGACGGAACTGCCGCTATCGCCCCCGAGGGTGCTGGAGGCGATTTCGGGATAGGGGCCCGTCTGGGGGCGAGGGCATCTTGCCCTCGCACGCGCCGAAAGGCGCGGAAACCATCGTGGGTCTCCGAGCACGACGCAAGCTGTGGATCGGGCTCAGTCCATCCCGCCATGCCGCAAACCATAGCAGGGAGCTCGGGGGCGCGCGCGTGATGCACGGTGCCTGACTTTCCCTGCGGACAAGCCGCTCCCAAGAGTCTAGCCCACTCCCAAGAGTCTCAAGCCTCGCGCCAGATTCTTCCTCTTGCTCGGACCGGGTCCAGCAGCGACAAGTCGCCTTGTTCGACCTCGAATCCCTTCGGGAAGGGGGGCCTGGGTTCCATGCCTAGGGAGGCCATTACGCGGTCGTCGCGGTAGTAGCACTGGGCGGTCATGCTGACGATGGCGCGTAGGTGGGGGGTGGCGGATTGGCGGAAGGTTTCGAGGGTGGCGGCCTTGGCTTCGTCGTCCAAGGCGTTGAAGCCGGTGCTGTGGCGGGAGTTGGCGAGGGCTTCCAAGGCTTCGAGGGCCTCGATTACGGGTTCCGGGTGGCGTTTCACCAAGGTGAGGATGTCAGCGAAGATGGTGGGGTCGGCGGCGCTTGGCACGGAGTATTCGTCGCTCGCCGGGATCATTGCGCCGACGATTGCGGCTAGTGCGCTCTCTTGATCGGCGTCCAAGGGGTTGTCGGTGGCGATCATGCTCTCTTGGCTCATGGCGTTTCTCCCTTGATCGGCGTCAGTCGAAGAGGTTGGCGAGGCGTTTCTTGATCTGGTCGGCGATGTAGAGCGCCAGCGCCTGGATGGTGCGGGTGGGGTTCACGCCGGCCGAGGTGACGAAGATGCTGCCATCGACGACGAAGAGGTTCTTCACGTCGTGGCTGCGGCCCCACTCGTTGACCACCGACTTGGCTGGGTCCTTGCCCATGCGCGCCGTGCCCATCAGGTGCCAGCCGCCGGCGGCGATGGGCGATTCCGAGATGATGTCGGTGGCACCGGCGGCACGCAGCACCTCGGATGCCCGTTCCACGGCGAAATCCAGCATCCGGCGGCTGTTGTCGCTGAGCGTGTAGTCGATCTTCGGCGCCGGGATGCCGTGGATGTCGGTGAGTTCGGGATCGAGCGTCACCCGGTTGTGTTCCTCCGGCAAGTCTTCGCAGATCGCCACCATGCCGGTGATGCGACAGAAGAGGTCGCGATAGGCGCGATGGTGCTCGGCGCCCCAGGGGATGCGGCCCGACATCATGCCGGTCATGGCCGTGGCTACGGGCCCCCGCCCGCGGTTGATCTCGTAGGTGAAGCCGCGCACGAAGCCGCGCGATTCGTCCGTCTCGTAGAACTCCTTGCTCCAGATGCACACGCCCGGGCCGCGAAAGCCATCGAGTTCCTCCTCGAAGATGCCCTGAATCGAGGCATAGGGGTGGAACATCAGGTTCTTGCCGACGAGGCCGCTCGAATTGGCGAGACCGTCCGGGAATTGTTCGGAGGTGGAGTTGAGCAGGATGCGGGGCGTGCCGACGCCGTTGCACGCCATCACGACCACCTCGGCAGCCTGAAACCGCTCCTCGCCGTCGGCGTCGTAGTACCACACGCCAGACGCCATGCCGTCATCGTTGACGGCAATCTCCCGCACCCGGCAGCGGGTGCGCACCTCGACCCCGGCACGCATCGCATGGGGCCAATAGGTGATGTCGGTGCTGGCCTTCGCGCCCTGGGCGCAGCCGCTGGTGCAGGCACCCAGGTTGATGCATTGGTCGCGGCCGTCGTGGAGCGCGGTGGCAACGGCGGTGTCCGAAGGCCACCAATGCCAGCCGAGGTCGTTGAATCCGCGCGCCAGCTTGTCGCCGGACTTGCCGAGCGGCACCGGCGGCAACACAGACTGCTTGGCGGGGTAGGCCGGATCGCCGGAAAGCCCGGACACGCCGGTCATACGGTCGTCCTCGGCGTAGAAGGGTTCCAGGGTCTCGTAGTCGAGCGGCCAATCGTCCCCGACGCCGTCGAGGCTGGCGACGCGGAAGTCCGAGGGGTGAAAGCGCGGGAAATGGCCGGCGTAAAGGATGGTGCTGCCTCCCACCGCATTGAAGTTGGCAACGGCGATGGGCGAGTTCGAGTCGTTCACCGGATAGTCCGTCGGCCGCCCGCGCCGGTTCGGGCTGATGGCCATGTCGCCAAAGGCCCGGGACTCCCAATCGCGCCCAGAGCTCGGGTACTCGGCAGGGTTCATCCAGTCCCCCTGCTCGAGGCAAACGATGTGCATCCGCGTGTCGGCCAGGCTCCATGCCACCGCCGCGCCGGACGCACCGGCACCGATGATGAGCACATCGACAGGTTGCTCAGCCACGACTCCCCTCCCCACGCCGGCTGTTTCGAGCAGTATGCATCAGCGGTGTCCCCAAAGGCATACTCCGGGAACCAAGTGCAGGATTACGTCATCTCCGAACTGCTGCGCACGTTGACAGAGGAGGAACTGATATGAGCGAGTGGCTCCAGTACCGAGGCTACCTTGGATCGGTGCGCTATAGCGACGAAGACCAGACGCTGTACGGGCGCCTTGAGTTCATTCGGGCCTTGGTGACGTACGAGGGCAAGGACGTGAAGTCGCTCACGAACGCGTTCCGCGAAGCCGTCGACGACTACCTTGACCTCTGCAGCGAGTATGAGCGAACTCCCGAAGTTCCGCTCAAGGGCAGCTTCAATGTACGCCCTGGACGGGATCTCCACCGGCGAGCCATGATGTACGCGCACCGCGAAGGCATGAGTCTGAACGCAGTGGTTACGCAAGCGCTTCAGCGCATGTTGCCCGACCACATTTGAGCCTTGGTCAGCGCTGGCCGGCACCTCGCTTGAGTTCCACCGTCTGGCCGGCGTCGAAGTCGCCGAAGTGTTCCACTTCCGTCTCGCCGGGCCAGCGCACGGTCACGTCCTCCACTTCCGGTTCGTCGCCCAGGCCGAAATGGGGGCGGGGATCGCTGTAGGCGAGGTAGCTGCCGTCCGGCTGGACGTCGCGCCAGACTCGCGTTCCATCGACGACGGCGGAGACGGTGGCGCCGTAGGCATCCCGGGGCGGGTCGCCGAGAACCGGGCGGAAGCGGATCCAGTTGCCGCGTTCCGGGGCGCGGTTCATCAAGAGGTACGGCGGGGCGTCGCGGTTGATGATGAGGAGGTCCAGACCGCCGTCGTCGTTCACGTCGCCGACAGCAAGGCCCCGGCTCGTGTGTTCGAGGGGTTCTGCCACGCCGCCCCTCGGGGCAAGCTCTTCGAACCGGCCACCCGGCATTCCCCTCAGCAGCACGTTCGGTTCGTCGAAGATCGTGCCCTCGGATTGCTCGTCCTGGGTGACGGATGCCGACGGCGCGCTGACCTTGCCGTTGGCCTCAAAGAGGTCCAGCAGACCGTCGTTGTCGAAATCCGCGAGCGTCACGCCGAAGCGGGTGAAGCGGCCTGTGATGCCGAGGCCCAACTCGGCCGTGACATCGCGAAAGTAGCCGTTCTCGTTGCGGAAGAACGAGTCCGTCTGGCCTTCGAGATTCACCACCATCATGTCCATGTCGCCGTCGTTGTCGATGTCGGCGGCAGACACCCCCATGCCGGCCTTGGCGACGCCGTGCTCGTCCACTGCGCTGCCCCAAAGGGTCGCCTGGTCGGTGAAGCGCAGGTTGCCTTCGTTGACCCAGAACTGGTCGAGCATCATGTCGTTGGCGACGAAGAGGTCCGTTGCGCCATCGCCGGTGAAGTCTGCGCCCACCAAGCCAAAGCCGTTGCCGAAGCCGTCGCCGATGCCGGACTCGGCGCTGATGTCCGTGAAAGTGCCGTCGCCGTCGTTACGATAGAGCGTGTCCACCGCCGGGGCGTTGTAGTTCGCCGGCGGGCAGTAGGTGAGCAGGTTGCCGACATAGCACCGGATTTCGCTCTCGATGCTCCAGTTGATGTAGTTGACGACGTAGAGGTCGAGGTCGCCGTCGGCGTCGAGGTCGAGAAAACCCGCACCGGTGCTCCAGCCCGGATCGCCAACGCCGGCGGCATCGGTGACATCTTCAAACCGCCCCGTGCCGTCGTTCTTGAGCAGCGCGTTGGCGCCGACGTTGGTGACGTAGAGGTCCACGTCGCCGTCGTTGTCGTAGTCGCCGGCGGCCACACCCATGCCGTAGCCGGTGTCTGCGGCGCCGCCGCCATCGGCCACCTTGGCGAAGGTGCCGTCGCCACGGTTCAGATAGAGCTCGTTGCCGGGTAGCACCGCTTCCGGCTCCTGCGGATAGAGGCTGCCCGATTGAATGATGTAGGCATCGAGGTCGCCATCGCCATCGAGGTCCGCGAGGGCGGCGCCACTGCCGGTGATCTCGGGCAGCAGGGGCCGGCCGGCGAAGCCGGATTGGTGAACGTAGGTGATGCCGCGGGCGGCGGTCTCGTCGGCGAACCACGGGATTTCGGGCTCGCTCGCTTGTTCTGTAGAACACGCAACGAGGATCACGGACATGGCGACGAAAGCGCAACTGGCGCGGACTCGAAAATCGACCTTGGCATGCATGGCGCGGGATTTTACTGGAGCAACTAGCTTCGGACGGACTCTCGGAGGGACGGCATTCTGCCTTCCCTAAGCGCCGTTAGGCGCTTTCTGGCAAACGCGGGTCAGCGCGCCTGTCGGCGCAGGGAAGGAAGAATGCCTTCCCTCGCATGGAACAAATCGCGCAAGCCATTGATTTCTTGGTGATTGGGCTCGAAGGTCGGGCCTTTGGAGGGAGGGCGTCTCGCCCTCCACGCGCCGATAGGCGCGCGGGTTCGGGGAACAGGCACGTGCACCACAGGCCGCGCCTTGCGGCGCGCCGGAGGGCGAGACGCCCTCCCTCCGAGGGTCGCCCGCACCCTCGAAGGCAGATGCCATGTTCCCTGCGCGTCGGCGACCCGGCGTCTTCGGCGGGCTGGACAACTCGCATGGAACAAAATGCATAACCCCTTGTTTCACGAGGATCCGATGGGGACG
>VXSY01000302.1 GCA_009837725.1 Gammaproteobacteria bacterium
GCGTATGAGGTGCAAGCTCTTGGGGAGGTGGGGGCTGGGGCCAGACCCCGAGCGTCAGCGAGGGGTTTGGCGGCGCCCGCCCTCCATCGCGCCGCAAGGCGCGCAGAACGCCCCGCTGCACCAGCAAGATACGCGCCCTTGCGGGCGCGGTTGAGGGCGTCCCGCCCACCTCCAGCGGCGCCAGGCGCTGTTCAAGTCAAGCCAGTCACCACAGAGCGGGGGCGGGAGGGAAGGAGTCCTGCCTTGGCTCCGGGGGCCATGTCACCTGTTATGGTAGCCGCTCGACCAAGAGGACGGGGTGGGTTCATGAAGTTCGGGCTCTTCTACGAGTTGCAGTTGCCGAAGCCTGCGGGCGAGGAGCAGTGGGGGCCGGAGGACGAGAAGCGCATCTACCACGAGATGCTGGACCAGGTGGAGCTCGCCGACAGCCTGGGGTTCGACTACGTCTTCGAGGTGGAGCACCACTTCCTCGAGGAGTATTCGCATTCGCCGGCTCCGGAAATGATGATGGCCGCGCTTTCCCAGCGCACGAAGAACATCCGCTTGGGCCACGGCATCGTGCTGACGCCGCCGGGCTACAACCACCCCGCGCGGGGTAGCCGAGGTCTTCGGCTGCCAACGTCACCTCGTCGAGGACGCCATCGCCGTCGAGGTCGTAGAAGGTGTGGATGTCGCGGCCCGGATTGGCGAGCACGTAGTTGAAGTCGGCAAACAGGCCAAGCGCCTCGTCGGTGGTGACGTCTTCAATCCCTTCGGCGAGGTTGCGATAGGTAAACGTGGCGCTCGCGACGACGTCCTCCATCAGCTCCCACTCGTAGCCAGCGATGTATTCGTCCTGCACCATGGGCCGAAGGCTCTGGTCGGCGATGGTGCGAACGTCGCGAGGCGTGCCGTCTGCGTACGCGGTCTGCGGGCCCAGGCGGGTCTCAAGCGCAGCCGTGCCGTCTTCGGCGATCGCGCCATCGAGCACATACCAATCTTCGGTGAAGAGCGTAGCACTCGCCATGCGGATGTTGACGATGCTGGCGACCGGCAGGTGATAGCGGCCATAGTTGGCGAAGAGCCTGGAGGTGCCGTCGCCAATTGGATCCCAGGCGAGGCCGACGCGGGGGGCGAACTGATCGGTCATCTTCACGAAGCTCGCGCCGACCGAGTTGCGGTTGTCGTAGCGTTCGTTGCGCAGGCCCAGGCGCAGCGTTGCGCCCGGTGCGATGAGCCATTCGTCCTCGACGTAGAACGAGGAGGCGATCACATCGAAATCGCCCCGGCGTTCGAACTGCCGGTACCGTGTGACTTCGGTGACCCCGTTTGGCACCACCGCGCCGTTGTCTAGGACCATTCCGGGCACGACGCGGAAGTAACGGTAGTAGCCGCCGCCGGAGTAGCCGAGATGGTCGAAGGAGGTCTTCACCTCCCGGTCGGCGCCAAAGCTCAGCAGGTGCTTCTCGTTCGCCACCCACTCGACATCGACGCGCACCACCCCGCGCTCGTCCTTGCCGCCGCTCCTCGTGAAGTTCGTCCAGCAGCCGAGCACGCGGCGAAAGCGCCGTCGGTTGTCGAGGGCAACCGGGCAATCCGCATCCTCGGGCGAGGTGTTGGTGAGATCGTATTCGCCGGTGCCCCAGAGTGCGGACGCGGCGATGCGCGGACCGAAGTAGCCTCGGTAGGCAAGGATGTGGTTCACACCGCCGCGCGAGAACTCCGTCGTGCGGTATTGCTCGCCCACGTCGCCAGTCTCGTCGTCCCACCGGAACGAAGTCTGCTGCGCCGTCTTCTCGTCCGAAAACCCGGTGTATTCGATGCGGTGGCTGTCTGACAGCAGCCAATCCACCTTGAGGCCCCAAAAGCCGGCGTCTTCGGTGGCCTTGCTGAGTCGGCCGTAGGCACGGTAGGTGTCCTCGTCCACCGACCGGAAATCATAGATGCCGTAAATCAGCAGGCGTTCGCTCACGACGGGCCCACCGACCGATACGAAGAGGTCGTGTTCGTCCTTCTCGTCGAGCCCGCCCACCGTGTCGTAGCGCCGCCAGGGCGATGGATGCTCCACATTCGGCACCCGGCCACGCAATGCGTTCGGCTCGAAGTAGCCACCCAACGTCCACTCCCATTGGTTCGTCCCCCGCTTCGTGACGGAGTTGATGGCGCCTCCAGTGGCGCGCCCGAAATCGGCCCCGAAGCCGCCCGTCTTGAGTTGGAACTGATCGTAGAACTCGAACGGAACCGTGCTGGCACCGAGTCCGGTGCGAACGTTGGTCACGTTCATGCCGTTGATGTAATAGACGTTCTCGGCCACCGAAGCGCCACCGAGCGAGGCATAGCCATAGCCTGTGCCGTATTGCTGACGCCTGCGGCCGGTGCCGAACGCCGTGTCGCCATACACTGCACCCGGCGCCATCATGACGACGGCATTGGGGTCTCTCGGGATCGGCAAGCGCTCAAGGTCGCCTGCGGTGACGATCCTGGTGGTTTCGGAACGGGTCGTGTCCGCCAAGGGAATCGACTCCCGCGTGACGATGACCTCCTCCACCGCCCGCGCGCTCTCGACCCGGAGGTCGACCACCGTGCCTTCGCCGACATGCACCTCGGCGATGATCGTGCTGGTCTGCGAGCCGCCCAGCACCCCAGTTACGGCGTAGGTGCCGACGGCAAGTCCGGAGAACCGATAGCGGCCGTCGCCGCCGCTGACGGCGGTTCGAGTGCGGGCCGTGTCCACGTGCCATGCGGTGACCGTGACGTCCGCCACCGGTCCCGAGCTTGCAAAAACCTGTCCCTGAATGTGGCCGAGAGTCTTGCCCTGGCCATTCGCCGGCAAGGCGAGGGCAAGCCCCACGGCAACAGCCAACAGCAGGCCCACCCGGCCCCGGTCGCTTGGTGTCAAGTGCGGTCTCCTGAGTCGATCAGAATGGGCATCACGGAATCGTGCCGCTCGTGCCTGCAGTTCGCGCCGCGAACCGCCAAGGCGGCCGTGAAGGCGCGCTTGCGGGGCTTGCGCAAGGAAGCGCAAGATGCGCGTCGGCGAGACGCGGCCGGCCTAAGGGGCGGATTGACGAGAGGACACAATTGATGCACGAGAAAGGCACGCATTTTATCAAGAACTATCGGCTTGACCGGATGGCCTCCTACAGCAACTACCCCGAGTCGCTGCTCGCGGCCATGCAGGTCAAGTCATTGATCGGGCGGCGAGGACCCATACCCGACCAGGATATCAACGTCTCGGCCTTCCGACTCGAGCCCGGCACGACATACGAGCCCCACGCCCATCCGCACCCAGAGGTGTACATCTTCCTCGCCGGCACGGCGGAGTGCGAGTGGGGTGACGAAACCTTCACCGCAGAACCCGGAACCGTCACCCATTGCCCGCCCAACATGCCGCACGCACTGCGGGTCACGAGCAGCGATCCGCTGCAGGCGATCATCGTCGGCTGGGCCCCCGACGGAGACCGAAGTGTGTGGGACGGCATCAGCACGCTGCTTGAAACGTAGGGGCGGGGGTTTCCCCCGCCCGCGCTGAACTCGGCGCACCAGCCTTCGGAGGGAAGGCATTCTGTCAACGCACCCGAAGGGCGCGCCCCTAGCGCCGACAGGCGCTTCTTGGAAAGCATGGTCGGCGCGCCGGGGCGAGCCAGGGAAGGCAGGATGCCTTCCCTCCAAAAAGGGCCCGTCCCCTACGATGCCTCATGCGTCCGGGTCGCACGGTGCCTGACGGGTCATGTCATTGAGTGGCACCGAGTCGGCGGTGAGTTGGGCGAACCGGGATGGTGTGAGACCCAAGGGACCGAGGATGCCGCAGACCCTTGACTCCAACCCCGCCAGCGCGACACATGACGAAGCCGGGGCAATACCCTCCAAGGCGGCGGCGGCCAGCACAGCCTCGCCGCCGATCCAGCTCGCCAGGATGTCGTGGTCGGGAGCCTCGAACACGTCCTGATATGGATCCGCGCTTGCGGACCGCACCAGCACCATGTCGGCCGGCGCACCCGGCGCGATGGCTCCGAAGCGTGCCTCAAGGCCCAGGGCATAGGCGCCATGCAGCGTCGCCATGCGCCAGAGCGTGCGCCACGGCAGCGCCACATCCGCGGTTGCCGCGGCGCGGCGGGCGCACCTCGCCTCCTCCTTCATCGTGAACGAGCCGCTCGGCGACCAGTCTGTGGCGAGCGCCATGCGCACGCCGGAGTCGAGCGCGGCACCGATGTCCACCGTCTCGCCATAGAGCGAGAAGTTCGAGCGTGGCGACCACACCAGCGTCACGTCGTGTTCGCGCATCGCTTCGAAGTCGCTCGCGCTTGTCGCCACGCCATGCACGAGGGAGTAGCGGCGGTCTCCCTGCCGAGCGAGTTCCAGGAATCGGGCCACCTCCTGTCGCGCCACGCAGTTCGAGGCGCGCCCTTCGCCGACGTGGGCGACATGGGCGGCATAGGCGGGAGTCCCGTCGATGGTTGTTCCGAGCTCCATGGGCTGGCCGGCGGCGCACGTTGGCGCGAGTTCCTCGAGCGCGCGAAACGAGAACGGGAACGTGTCCATGTCGGCTTCGGCATCGTAGAGGGCAAGGTGCTCGGCGCTCTCCTGCAACCCTACGTTCCGAATCACGCCGGGCATTCCGCCGGGCCCCGCCAAGAGCGTGGCACCGCCGACGAGGTGACGCAGCTCCATGGCCACGAGCCTTGCCGTGGCCGCCGGGTCGCCGCCGGAAACGTGCGTCATGGGTTCTGGCACGGTCAGCTCCGGCTTGCCGTTCAGGCCAAAGCGCCACTCGTCTCGATGCTCGTAGCCCGGGTTTCGGTCCGGGTGGGGGAAGGCATAGCTGTATGCCGGATGTTCGTGGGCGTTGACGAATCCGGGCGAGAGCACGGCGGCATCCCGACAGTCAAGCGCCGCGGCATCGGGATAGGCGGCCAGCAGGTCGTCGAAGGGAGCGACGGCGCCGACCTTGCCGTTGATGCGGACATGGACGCCGTGACCGGGACGAGGTCCTTCCGGCAGCAGGACCGTAGCGCCCACGAGCAGGCCGGCGTCGGCGTTCGTCGCGGCCGTGAAGACGCAATCTGCGGGCAACGTCGTTGGCGAGCGCACCGAAGGTTGGCAACGCGGCCAGGCAGAACTTCCATGCACCGCGCACCACCATCTAGGTCCTCCATCGTCCCGTCCGCCGACTCCGGCGCGGATGGTACGCGGAGTTTGGATCGTTGGAAGACCGCCTGCGCCTGGCGGGCTTTAGCCGTGCCACACTATGCGCCCATGGAACCAATTCGAACCGGCGCCTTCCTTGCCCTGCTTGCGTTGGAACGTGCCGAGGACGGTGGCTGGACGGCGCCGCCGCCACCGGACAAGGGCGACAGCACGTTTGGCGGGCAGTTTCTGGCGCAGTGTCTTGCCGCCATGCAGGAAACGCTGGGCGCCGATCGCACCGTGCACTCGCTGCACGCGTATTTCCTGCGGCCGGGGGATGTGGACCTTGCCGCCCACGTCGAGGTGGAGGCGGTGCGGGATGGGCGGTCGTTTTCGTCGCGGCAGGCGGTGGTGCGGCAGGGCGGCAAGGAGGTCTTTCGGATGACGGCGTCGTTTCACGTGCCGGACGAGAGCCCCGAATACACCGATGCCCGGATGCCGCAAGTGCCGCCGCCGGCGCAAGTCGCCTTCACCTACGACGACTTCACCTTGGCGCAGACCGGCGAGAGCTCCTGGTACGGCAGCGACCGACCGATGGACATTCGCTACATCAACCCGCCCGGCGAACGCGGCGAGGCGGTGACCGAGCCGCAACGCATGTGGATGCGCATCGACGCCACGCTGCCGGACGATCCTCGCGTGCATCACGCAGGCCTTGCCTATCTCTCGGACAGCACCCTGGTGGACCACATCATGCTGCCGCTCGGCCGGCGCTGGCAGGACGAGGGCTTCCTCGGCACCAGTCTCGACCACGCCATGTGGTTCCACCGCTTCGCCCGCGCCGACGACTGGCTCCTGTTCGAGCAGAATGTGGAGACCACCGGCAGCGGCAGGGGTCTCGCGAGCGGGCGTTTCTTCGACCAAACTGGCAAACTCATCGCCACATGCGTGCAGGAGGGATTGATGCGATGGCTGAAGTGACGGAGGAGCCTTCCGCGCGGGCGACCAGAAGTTCCGCGCCAGCGGAACTTCCAACGCGCCCGCAAGGGCGCGCGAGCGCGAGGGGCCTCCCCTCGCAAGAGAAGCCTTCAGCGCGGGGGGCCAGAAGTTCCGCGCCAGCGGAACTTCCAACGCGCCCGCAAGGGCGCGCGCGCACCACGCCGGGCGACTATCACGCCGGTCACGCCACCGCCACGCGGCCGCGCAAGCCCGTGACGCCGCGAATGCCCGTGGCAATCGAGGACCACGACTGGACGAACTCCAACACCGACCTGAACGCGAGCGAGATCGCTCACTTCCGCAAGCACGGATATCTCGTCAAGCGGGGCCTAATCGACGAGCCCGAAGCGTTTCGGCTAGCCGTCGACCACCTTTGGAAGCACGTCCCGCACGACCTCCTCGATCGCGACGACCCGGCAACGTGGCTCTCGGACCCCGGCGAGGCCTGGACAGACGAAGACGCCCGGCGAGTGGGGATGCTCTCGCACGGCGGTTGGAAGATGCGCTCGCGCGGCGAGGGTGGTATCGGCACGGAGCCGTTTCTTGTCGAACGCATCGCCAACCACCCCAACATCCTCGCGGTGGTGCGAGCCTTTCTCGGCAAGCCCATCAAGCCGGTGGGACGGGTCCGCGGGATCTACGCCGTGTTCCCGAAGAAGCCGGACGCACCGCCGAGGCTGGGCCCGCACGCCGACTACCACGCCGCACACATCTCTACGATGGTGCTGGTGCATGACACCCCGCCCCGCTGCGGCGGCTTCACCATCTGGCCCGGCTCCCACCGGATCCTGCATCCGCACTGGGACACCGTGCACGGCGCCAAGATCGCCGAGGAGAAGCGAGAGGGCTTTGCCGATGCCCGCGATCAGGTGCTGCGCGACATCACGCCGGTGGAGTTCAGCGGCAAGGCCGGGGACGTGATCTTCTGGCACGGGCGCATGCTGCACTCGGCCGGCATCAACCACTCGGCCGAGACGGCGAACCCGATGGTGCGGCTGATCGTTCCCTGCGACTACCAGATCGATGGCCAGACCTATGTAGACGATATGGAGTTTGGCCCCGGGCCCAACGTGCAGTGGTGGGTTGACACGCGCAACTTTGCGGAGGACGAACGCACCACCCCAGGCAACATCTTCCACGGCTGGGCGATCTGAGCTTGGGGGCGAGGGCATCTCGCCCTCGCACGCGCTGACAGGCGCGCAAGGCTCGACGCTTTCAGGTCGTCCAGCGACACCGACAAGGAACCTGTCAATCCAAAGCAGAAATGTCCCCTTTTCTCCAAAGCAGAAATGTCCCCTTTG
>VXSY01000145.1 GCA_009837725.1 Gammaproteobacteria bacterium
GGCCTGGGGGAGCGTGGGGCTGGTTGGGGCTGGTGCGGCTGTGGGTTCCGGTTCGTCGCTCAAGAGTCCTGCCCCTCGCAAGGCCGCGGTCGTAAGCGGGTATTCTGGCGCATCCCGACCATCGGAGCATCCAGCCCTTGAGCATCGAAGTTCGCGATCCGCGCTTTCTCGACGTCATTCCCGAAGACCTTGCCCTGGAGACCCTGGGCGAGGGCTTTGCCTTCACCGAGGGGCCCATCTGGCACCCGACCGAGCGCCATCTCACGTTCAGCGACATTCCGAACAGCCGCATGCACCGCTGGAGCGCGGAGGGTGGCGTGACGGTCTTCCGGGACCCGAGCAACATGACCAACGGCAACACCTACGACCATTCCGGGCGCATCCTCTCGTGCGAACACGCCACTTCCCGCGTCACCCGCACCGAGGCGGACGGCAGCGTCACCGTCATGGCCAGCCACTACGACGGCAAGGAACTGAACAGTCCCAACGACATCGTGGTACGACGCGACGGCAGCATCTGGTTCACCGATCCAACTTTCGGGCGTCTCGGCGGCACCGGCGTGGTGCGAGACCTCGAACTCGATCACGTCGGCGTCTATCGCCTCGACCCCGATTCGCGGGAACTCACCCTGCTTGCGACGGATTTCGGCCAGCCCAACGGCCTCGCCTTCACGCTCGATCACGAGGGACTCTATGTTGCTGACACGCCAAACCGCCACATCCGTCGCTTCGCCATCAACGACGACGGTAGCCTCTCAGGCGGCGAAGTCTTCGCGGAGTCCACCGGCGAGGGCGCCGGCGCCCCGGACGGCCTCAAGATCGACAGCCAAGGCCACGTGTTCTGCGCCGGCCCCGGCGGCGTCCACGTCTATCACCCGGCGGACGGGACGTGCCTCGGCGTGATTCACACCCCGGCGTTTTGCGCCAACTTCGCTTGGGGAGACGACGACCTCCTCACGTTCTTCCTGACATCCTCGACCTGCCTCTACCGAACGCGGGTGAAGGTGCCGGGGATCCCGTTGTTCTAAAGAGGCTGGCCCCGAAGGGAGAAACGACATGGGCATCTTCCACGTTGGTGCCAAGATTCGGAACTGGCAAAACCGGTTTCTTCCGCCTGAACGGCAGGGCGAGGAGGTCGTATGTGACGTGCTTGTCGATTCCGGGGCGGCCGAACTCGCGCTGCCGGTGGAACGCGCCTGCGCACTCAAGCTCGAGGAGCTCGACAATGTGCGCGTGTTCACCGCCGATGGCGGTCAGGATGAGTACCGAGTGCTCGGCATCGTGGAGCTCGAAGTGCAGGGCCGGCTTTGCCAAGTTCGCGTGATTGAGCTGCCGCGTGGTGCCGAACCATTGCTTGGGGCCGTGCCCCTTGAGGAAATGGACTGGCGTATCGACCCGTCACAGAAAAAACTGGTGCCGAACCCGCGATCGCCGGATCGTCCGTTGCTGCCGCTTTGTTGATCGATGCCGGCTGACCAGCCAGCGAGTCATTCCGTTCGGCGGCACCTGAATGTCGCGATAGAGGCCTACGACCGCACCATCCGGCAGTTCATTCCGGGGTATGAGGAGGGGATTGCGCGCGCGGCGGAGTTGGTGGCACGGGCGAGGCCCGGGTGGGTGCTTGATCTCGGAGCGGGTACCGGCGCCTTGGCAGCCGCAATGCTGGCACGCGAGGGTGTTGGCGAAGTGGCCCTGATTGACGTGGATGGCGAGATGCTGGCGCAGGCGCGCGTGCGTCTGGCGGCTTTTGGCGAGCGGGCGGCCTTCCACGAGCAGTCATTCGACGCATCGCTGCCTGGGTGCGATGCGGTGGCGGCCTCGCTGGCGTTGCACCACGTGCCGACGATGGCGCGGAAGATGGCACTGTATGCACGGATCCATGCGGCGCTGAGACCGGGCGGGGTGTTCGTGAACGCGGACGTGACCATGCCGGCAGAGGCCGCCTTGCAGGAAGCCACCTACGAGCGCTGGGCGCAGCACTTGGTGGCCAGCGGCATCGAGCCGCATCGGGCGCGGGAGCACTTCGCCGAGTGGGCTGACGAGGACACGTACCTCCCACTCGACGAGGAACTGGCGGCGCTGCGCGAAGTTGGCTTCGAAGCCGAGTGCGTGTGGCAGGAGACACCGTTTAGCTTGGTCGTCGGCAGGAAAGGCGGCTAGGAGGCTGCGCCGTAGAAACGGCGCTGGCTCCTAGCCGGAGGGTGAGCGCAAGCGAACCCGTAGGCCAGCAGTTGCGGAGCAACTGCCGACGCGCTCGTAGAGCGCGCTAGTTCAACCCGGGCAGGACAAGCCCCGCCCCTACGGGGCGCTTGGTTTGCAGTTGGGCACCTGGCGGCTAGCGGGGCCAGCGGCCGACGTTGGTGCGGCCTAAATGCCCAAAACCGCCCGGTTGGTCGCCTCGTCCGCACCTGAGGAGGCGAAGTCGTCGAACGCCTTGTCGGTCACCCGGATGATGTGGTCGCGGATGAACTCTGCGCCCTCGCGGGCGCCGTCTTCCTGATGCTTGAGGCAGCATTCCCATTCGAGCACGGCCCAGCCGTCGAAGTCATAGGCGGCGAACTTGGAGAAGATGGAGCGGAAGTCGATCTGGCCGTCGCCTAGGCTGCGGAAGCGGCCGGGGCGGTCCACCCAGTCCTGATAGCCGCCATAGACGCCGGCGCGGCCGTTCGGGTTGAACTCGGCGTCCTTCACGTGAAACATGCGGATGCGCTCGTGGTAGTGGTCGATGAAGGCCAGATAGTCGAGCTGCTGCAGGATGAAGTGGCTGGGGTCGTAGAGGATGTTGGCGCGTGGGTGGTCGTCCACCTCGGCGAGGAAGCGCTCGAAAGTCACGCCGTCGTGCAGGTCTTCGCCGGGGTGGATCTCGTAGCAGCAATCGACGCCGGCATCTTCGAAGGCATCGAGAATGGGGCGCCAGCGTCGCGCAAGCTCCTCAAAGCCGACGTCAACGAGGCCCGGCGGCCGTTGCGGCCACGGATACATCATTGGCCACAACAACGCGCCGGAGAACGTGACGTGGGCGGTGAGGCCCAGATTTTGGCTCGCCTTCGCGGCCAGCTTCACCTGCCGGGTGGCCCACTCGGTGCGGGCGGCGGGATTGTTGTGCAGCCGCTCCGGCGCGAAGCCGTCGAACAGGCGGTCGTAGGCGGGGTGCACCGCCACGAGCTGCCCTTCGAGATGCGTGGAGAGTTCCGTGATCTCGACGCCGCACTCGGCCACCCGACCATTTAGGTCATCACAGTAGCCCTTGCTCTCGGCAGCCTTGGCAACATCGATGAAGGCGGCATTGCCGATGGGCACCTGAATGCCCTTGAAGCCGAGCCTGGACGCCCAGCGCGACATGGCCTCGATGTTGTCGAACGGGTCTTCGTCGGCCATGAATTGCGCCAGAAAGATGGCGGGGCCCTTGAGTGTCTTCATCTCTCGCTCCTTCGCGGGTCGCCTTTGCGCCCGCATGGGTGTCACGATTCGGGGAAGTCCATCCACTTTGCGCCGGCGCGGGAACTCGCCACGACGGTCTCGATGAACGCCATGCCGCGCACGCCGTCGGCAATGGTGGGAAAGTCGAGGTTCTCGGGCGTTGGCTCGCGTCCCTGGGCCTTCGCTTCGAGGGTGTCGGCGAAGTTGCGGTAGAGGATGGCGAAGGCTTCGAGGAACCCTTCCGGGTGGCCAGCCGGCAAGCGCGTGGCATCTGTGGAGGCATGGCCCACGCCCGGCCCTCCGGTGCGGCGCACCTCGAAGGGCCGGTCCGGCCAGCGCACGGTGAGGGAGTTCGGCTCCATCTGCATCCATTCGAGGCCGCCGGTTTCGCCATATACGCGCAGGCGCAGCCCGTTCTCCTCGCCAACGGCGATTTGGCTCGCAAAAAGCACGCCTCTGGCGCCGCCCTCGAACCGGAGCAGCACGTTGCCGTCGTCTTCGAGCTGGCGGCCGGGAACGAAGGTGGTGAGGTCTGCGCACAGGGAATCGATGCGAAGGCCGGTGACGTACTCGGCTAGGTTCTCGCCATGCGTGCCGATGTCGCCCATGCAGCCGGCGGCACCGGAGCGGGCGGGGTCCGTGCGCCACTCTGCCTGCTTGTTGCCGGCTTGTTCCTCTGCGCCTGCAAGCCAGCCTTGGATGTACTCCACAACCACGCGCCGAACCGCCCCGAACGCGCCCGAACGCACGAGATGCCTTGCCTCCTTCACCATCGGGTAGCCGGTGTAGTTGTGGGTGAGGCCGAAGACGAGGCTGGTCTCTCCGGTGAGCGCCGCGAGCTCCTGTGCCTCGGCGAGATCGAAGGTGGCGGGCTTGTCGGACATGACGTGAAAACCCGCCTCGAGTGCCTCCTTGGCGATGGGGAAGTGCGTGTGGTTCGGCGTGGCGATGACGACGAAGTCCATGCGGTCGTCGGCGCTCAGCGCGGCCTCCGCTTGGAACATCTCATGGGTCGAACCGTAGCTGCGTTCGGCCGGCAAACCATATAGCGCAGGGCCGGCAGCGCGGGACCGCTCCGGATCGCTCGAGAAGGCGCCACACGCAAGCTCGATGCGCCCGTCTAGCTCCGCGGCGATGCGGTGCACGGCGCCGATGAAGGCACCCTCGCCGCCGCCTACGAGTCCCATCCGCAGTTTCGCCATCGCTCCCCCAAGCCCAGTCTCAGCCGGAGATTGAACGGGAGAACACCCTGTGCGGTCAACATCGCCCCGAACCGCGATGCCGGCCAGGGTGAAGGGACGGCTTGGGCGGGCCTGTAGCGTTGCCGTCAGGCGACGATTCTTGTGGCGCTAGAATCCCGCCGTTACCGGCAGATGGAGTGAGGGGTCACCATGCGCAAGCGGATTGCGGTCACATTGCCGGCGGGGCCGGTGCTCGAGGACAACATCGAGGTCGTGCGCTGGGCCGAGGACAACGGCTTCGACGACGCCTGGTTCAGCGATGCGATGGCACCGGACAGCCTGACGATGGTGGCCGCGATGGCGCCCCACGCCCGGCGGATGCGGCTGGGGGTGGCGGTTACACCGGTGTATACGCGCACCCCGGCGGTGCTGGCCGCAACGGCGAACGTCTTGGGCCAGCTCCTGCCCGGGCGGTTTGCCCTGGGCCTTGGCTCGTCCAGCCAAGCCATCATGGAGCGCTTCAACGGCATCGCGCTGGAGAAGCCGCTCACGCGGGTGAAGGAGACGGCGGTCATCGTTCGCTCGATGCTGGCTGGCGAGAAATCGAACTTCGACCTGACGACGCTTTCGAGCCGAGGCTACAGCCAGACGCCGCTCGAACACCCCGTGCCCATCTTCCTCGCCGGCCTGCGCCCCAAGATGATCGAGATGGCCGCGGAGCACGGCGATGGTGTGGTGTTCAACCTCTGGCCGCGCAAGGCGCTGCCGCGAATGCTCGAACACGTAAGGATTGGCGCAGCGCGGGCCGGCAAGACGCTCGACGACATCGAAATCCTCAACCGCTCGATGGTCTATGTGACGGACGACATCGAAGACGGCCGTGCCCGCTTTCGGCATCACTTCGCGCCCTACTACGCCAACCCCGTGTACAACGACTTCCTCAAGTGGGCTGGCTACGAAGAGGAGGCGCAGAACGTGCTCGACGGCTGGGCCGCACGCGACCGCGAGAAGACGACCTCCTCCCTCACCGACGAGATCGTTGACGAGGTGGCCATCATCGGCACCGAGGAGCAGGTGGCGGAACGGGTGAAGGAACAGGCCGAGGCGGGCATCGACACCACCATCGTCGCGCCCATCGGCGCACCGCCTCCGGGGCCCGAAGAAGCGAAAGTCACCTTCCAGGCGTTTACGTCGGACCGCTTCCGATTCGACTGACGCCCGGCCCCAACTCGCGCGCCCTTCGGGCGCGTGGAGGGTGAGACGCCCTCCCTCCGAAGGCCCTCGGCGAGCTATTGCCCTTGCGGTTTCCCGTACCGCCGAGGACGTCGAGCCGCTGCGCACAAGGAACTAGATTAGGTGGGGTTCCCTGCCGTTGATAGGGGGCCCTCGGAGGGAAGGCATCCTGCCTTCCTGGCACTGACCATGCACTTGCCAAAGGCGCCTTGTGGTGCCAGGGAAGGCAGGATGCCTTCCCTCCGAGGGCACATCCTCGTTCGTCAACGCATTACGTTCGCCCTCCACCGTGCCGCGCGCTTCGTGTTGAGCGGTGGGATGGCGTCGGGTGCGGTAATCTGGCTCCCGTATGTTGATCGCCATTCTCGTCGCCTACCAGATCGTGCTCGTCGGCATTGGCCTCTGGGCGCGCAATCGCAGTGCTAGCCATGACGATTTCCTCATCGGCGGCCGCCGCATGGGGGCGCTCGTCGCCAGCCTCTCCTACGCCGCCGGCGCATCCTCCGCATGGTCGATCCTCGGCGTCACCGGCATCGCCTACACCCAAGGCATATCCGCCGTCTGGCTGCTGCCCGGCACGATCACGGGGCACATCGTCGCGTGGTTCTTCATCGCGCCAAGGCTTCGCCGCCTGGCCGCAGAGAGGCAATACGTAACCCTCACCGACTTCTTGGTCGACGGCCTCGATGCCGGCGAACGTCGCGCCGCGATTGCCGTATCCAGCGCCGCCATCCTCTTCTGTTTTTCGTTCTATGTCGCGGCGCAGTTTCAGGGTGCCGGCACCACTCTCGCGGCCTCGTTCGACATCAGCGCCGCCGCCGCCATCGTCATCGGCGCTGCCATCATCCTCGTGTACACGTGCCTCGGCGGCTTCTGGGCCGTGAGTCTCACCGACTCCCTCCAGGCCGTGGTGATGTTCGTGGCCGCGCTGGTCCTGCCCATCGCCGTGCTGGTGGAGCTTGGCGGCTTCGCTCCCATCTTCACGGCACTGGAGCCCGAGCAACTGAGCCCAACCGGCGCCAACGCCGGTTGGCTGGCGGCAGGCTTCCTGCTCGGCATGGTGTCCATTGGCTTCGGCCCGCTCGGCCAGCCGCACATGCTGAACCGCATGATGGCGCTCGCGGACGAGGGCGCGCTTTCCCGGGCGCGCCTCATTGCCTTGGCGTGGTTCGTCGTCGTGCTCGGCGGGATGTTCATCGCCGGGCTCGCGGGTCATGCGCTGCTCGATCAGGTGCCCGAGCCGGAGTCCTTGCTGTTCCAGCTCTCCGAAGCGCTGTTGCCGGCTCTCGTCGGGGCGCTGCTGACCGTGGCCGTGCTGTCTGCCGTGATGTCCACGGCGGACAGCCAATTGCTGGTGGCGGCCGGCGTTGCGTCGCACGACTTGAAGCGTGCCAACTCTCGCATCTACGTCGTGCTCGTGGGCATCGTGGCCGTGCTGCTGGCGTTGTTCCTGCCGGAGACCATCTTCGCCCGCGTGCTGTTCGCCTGGAACGCGCTGGGCGCGACGTTCGGCCCCTTGGTCATGCAACGACTGCTCCGCCGCCCCATCAACCCGACGATGGCGCCGGTGGCGATGGCTGCGGGGTTCGCACTCACGGTGCTGTTCTACTCGCTGCCGGACACGCCGGGCGACGTGGCGGAGCGCGCCCTTCCGTTCGCGGTGGGCTGGCTGATCCTGATGCTGCCGGCGCGGCGCGGTTAGAATGCGCCGCCCACATCCCGCGCCCGACGCAGGGCGCAGGCAACTCACACGAGATAAGGAACGCACATGAAGGTTGACGGCGGAGTCGGCTGGGATCTCGCCAAGGTTGGCGCCCAGGCACAGGAACTCGAGGAGATGGGCTACAGCGGCATTCAGTCGGCGGAAACCTCGCACGACCCTTTCCTGCCGCTGGCGTTCGCCGCCCAGCACACCTCGAAGGTGGACCTCATCACCGGCATTGCCGTCGCCTTCGCCCGCACGCCCATGGTGCTCGCGCAAATCGGCCACGACCTCAACGCCACTTCAGAAGGGCGCTTCGTGCTGGGCCTCGGCTCGCAGATTCGTCCCCACATCACCAAGCGCTTCAGCATGCCCTGGTCGCACCCGGCGGCACGGATGCGCGAGTTCATCCTTGCCCTCCGGGCCATCTGGGCGAACTGGTATGACAACGAACCCCTCGCCTTCACCGGCAAGTTCTACACCCACACCCTGATGACGCCGTTCTTCACCCCCACCAACACCGAGCATGGCGCACCGCGCGTGTTCCTTGCCGCAGTCGGCCCACGCATGACCGAGGTGGCAGGGGAAGTCGCCGACGGCATCATCGTGCACGCCTTCACCACCGAGAAGTACCTGCGCGAGACCACGATCCCGGCCATCGAGCGGGGCCTTGCGAAGTCCGGTCGAACGCGCGATGACTTCGAGATTTCCTATCCCTGCTTTGTGGTCACCGGTCGCGACGAGAAGGAGCAGGCGGGCGCGGCTCAAGCCACCCGCCAGCAGATCGCTTTCTACGGCTCGACGCCAGCCTATAAGCCTGTGCTCGACAGCGTCGGCGCTGGCGAGCTGCAGCCGCAGCTCAACGCCATGTCGAAGCAAGGCCGCTGGGTGGAAATGGCGGAGCTCATCGACGAGGAACTCATGCGCAACTTCGCCGTGGTCGCCGAACCGGACGAGATCGCCACCGGCATCAAGGAACGTTACGGCGACATCGTGGACCGTACCTCCGCCGCCTACGCCCAACTCGATTCGGGCCGTCGCCGCCGCGTCGTCGAAGCGCTGACCGCATAAAGCCCGTGCGCCTGCATCAAGTCAGCATGGCGGCCGGCGAAGACCTCGCCGAGACAACGCGCTTCTACCGCGACGTGGTAGGAGCGCGCCACCTCGCCACCTTCGACCCGCCTGGCCTCATCTTCTTCGACATAGGCGGCGTCCGCGTAATGTTCGAAGGCAACTCCGCGAGTTCCGTCCTCTACCTATGGGTGGACGACATCGACGCCGCCGTCGCCGAGTACGAAAGCCGCGGTGCCGACTTCACCGGCCCGCCACACCCCATCCACAAGGACGAAGACGGCACCTTCGGCCCGGCGGGGGAAACGGAGTGGATGGCCTTCTTCGAGGACCCCGCCGGCAACACCTTGGCGCTGGCGACGAGAAGGTAGTGGGGCTTGACGAGGCGCCGGCCAAGGCCGATCAGTGGCGGGTGCGGCGGCCTTTGAGTCGCTCCAGTTCCGCTTCGGCGGCTTCCCGGGCTCTGCGCTCTTGCGCGATGGCGCGGTCCCGCTCGGCAAGGGCACGCTCCTGGTCCTTGATGATGCGGTACTTGTCGTGGTTGGTGAGAAGGAACGCACTGGTGGCCGAGTCGAACAGGCGCAGGCGGCTTCCGTCGAGGCACAGGTGGAGGCCCAACACCTTCGATTCGCCGCGCAGGGTTCCGTCCGGGGCGGTCGTCACGCGGATGGGGCGGTAGGCGCCAGTCGCGTTTAGGCGGCGCCCCTTCAGCACGGGTTCCAAGTAGTCCCCGGTTGGATCGAACTGCCAGTATTCGGTCACGCCCAGACGACGGTAGATGTCGCGCTTGCGCTCCTCGTCGTCTCTACGGGTGCTCTTCGAGGTCACTTCCAGAACGAAGTCCGCGAGCTTGCCCTCCTCCCACGTCTTCCACACTCGGCGCAGCGGCTCCCGGGACGGGCCGAAAGCGACGAACACGTCCGCCGAGACCGATTTGCGCGGTGAGTCCTCGACGTAGTACATCATCATGTTGCCGCCAACGTACACGTCGTCTCGTTCGGCGTAGTGTTCCTCGAGCGGCATGATGGCGTCGTTCATCGCCTTCATGTGGATGGGAGTCTCGGCCATCGGCTTACCGTCGGACTCCGGGTATTCGCGCGCCCTTGCGGGCGCGTTGGCAGTTCGCTTCGCGAACTGCTGCGCATAGGACCTCGGGTCGGGGTGGATAGGAGTCTCGGCCATCGACTTACCGTCAGACTCCGGGGTACTCGCGCGTTCTTGCGGACGCGTTGGCGGTTCGCTTGGCGAGCTGCTGCGCACTGGACGTCGCCTCGGGACGGTGGCGCTTGCGGGTACGGTGCGGCTGCGGTGCGGTGGGCATGGCGTTTTCCTTGGGCATGACACCGGCTGGTTGACGGGAAACTAGCACAGCCGCTGGCACCACGTCGGCTGGTGTTGCCTCGTGTGGAGGGCCGGCTGCTGTCCCTCGGGAAAGGGCTGTCGCTGTGTTCGGGCACGGATTGGCTCGGCCATCGTCTGGACTGTCCAACGGTGTCACGAAGTCAACCCGGGGGATGTAATCCATCACCGTTGCTTCGTGTGCGAAATCAGCGCTTTGTTGGGCTGGCCGAAGGCCCGTGAGGGGAAGGACTTGGCAGTGCGCGCCAGAACGCCCGCTCTGCCGAGGATCGTGTGCGGGGGAACCCGCGTCAAGGTCGATACGGGATTGGTGGTTCGCCCAGTTGCGTGCGAAGGACCCGTTGGGCGTCTTCGGCGAACTCGCACAGGACGCTGCGGGTCTCTCTGGGGTCGATGATGTCTTGGCCAGTGGCTTCCGCCGTGCGGAACGGGGAGGCAATGGCGTTCAGGCGCTGTTCGATTTCCTGCCGCTTTGCGTCCGGGTCTTCGGCGTTGTCGATTTCGCGGCGGTAGGCGGCGGAGGTGCCGCCGGAGATGTGCATGGAGCCCCAGGTCGCCGACGGCCAGGCGTAGCGACGGAACATGCCCGTGGGGCGGTGGTGGCATTGGCCGGCGACGCCGAACAGGCGGCCGATGACGATGGTGATCCACGGCATTCGGCTTTGGCAGGTCACAGATACGAGCTGCGCTCCGGCTCGCTCGATGCCCTGTTTCTCGGATTCGAGCCCCACCATGAAGCCGGGTTCGTCGGCGAGGCTGACGATGGGCAGGTGGAAGAGGTCGCACAGTTGCAAGAGGCGCATCACCTTGCCGCCGGCAGCCACGTCTGTGGAGCCGCCGTAATGGCGGGGGTTGTTGGCCATGACGCCCACCGGATAGCCGTCGAGTCTGGCGAGACCGGTGACGCGGGCGCGGCCGTGGCGCGGTGCAATCTCGAAGAACGAGCCTGTGTCCACCACAGCGTCGATCAAGGAGTGGACCTTGTAGATCTTGCGGCGGTCTCGGGGCATCAAGTCCACCAACGCCTCCTCCCGGCGTTCGGGGTCGTCGTCGGTGGCGTCGCGCGGTGCCATCTCCCAGACGTTGGCCGGCAGGTAGCCGAGGAAGCGCCGGATCATGTCGAACGCCTCTTCCTCAGTGTTCGCGAGATTGTCCACGCTGCCGCTGATGCGCGTGTGGATGTGGGGGCCGCCGAGCTCCTCCTTGGTGATGTCGTATCCGAGGGCCGCCTTCACTACCGGCGGGCCGCCGGGAAAGAGCTGGCTCGTGTCCTTCACCATGAGGTTGAAATGGGCAAGGCAAGCGTTGATGGCGGGCAATCCGGCCACGGAACCCATCACCGCAGACACCACGGGCACCTTGGAGAGGAGCTCCACGTCGAATTGCGTCCAGCCGTTGCCGTCCGGCAGGTAGGTGCGGCCGATGTCCTCGAAGCTCTTGACGCTACCGCCGGCGGCGTCGAGGAGGCGCACATAGGGCAGCTTCCACTCGCGGGCGCGCTCGGTAGAGGAGAGCTCGTTGCCGAGGCCGCCCCCGCTTCCCCCAGACCCGCCACGCACGGTGAAATCGCCGCCCGACAGCACCACCTTGCGCCCGCCCAAGCGCGCCGTCCCTTCCACGGACCCTCGCGGAACGAAGGACTTCAGCGTGTTGCCTTGATAGGTGCCGCTGCCCGCCAACGAATGAAACTCGCGGAAGCTGCCGGCATCCACCAATCCATCAATGCGCTCCCGCACCGTGAGTTTGCCCCTCCGATGCTGACGCTCGATCCCCTCTGCACCGCCCATCTGCGCTCGCAGCTTCCGCCGCAAGTCGATCTGCGCCACCTCCGGCCGCCAGCCCGCGGCCCCGTCCACTTCCGCCATGTCAGCCCTTCCCCAAGCGAAGACGTGGATGGTACGCGTTCCCTGCTCCCTTTCGGCCATCGCTCGCCGGCAGTACCTCAGCGGACCGGCAGGATCGGAGGGGCAAGAGGTGGTGCGCGCGGGGTGTGCTCGTCAGTCGTGTCCGTCACCCCGCACGAACGCTGGGGTCTCGGCGATGGCGTACGGGTGGATGAGGTGTTCGTCTAGGTAGTGGCGGTGGATGGTTACCGGCTCGACCGTCTCGCGGTGAAGCTGTTCCGCGCTGGGGTAGAGGGCGATGCTGTCGAGGCTGCGGAAGATGGGGTTGACGGCAGTGAGGCCGGTGAACTCGCAGCGGGTCTCGTGGTGGAACTCCTGCACATCGATGTCGGCGATGAGCGCCCAGTGCGTGAACTCCATGGGGTGCCCGGAGGCGAAGACGAGCGGCAGCGACTGACCGGCGGCTATGCAGCGCTCAAGCAGTTCTGCGGCTACCAGCCACGGATGGGTGTCGCGATAGACGCCCCGCGCAAAGGCCTCGGCGTGCTCCATGGCAGCTTCGAGGGCCCGCTCGGTGATGTCGGTGCAAATGCAGTAGGGTGCTGGTTCCATCCGCAATCCTTGCGCCTAGGCGCGCATACAATGGCGGCAAGCCTACCGCAGGGCCTTGGCTCGAACCGCAACATGCAATGCCGCCCCGGTTGCGGTGCTTGCTGCATCGCGCCGTCCATCTCGTCGCCGATTCCGGGCATGCCAAACGGCAAGCCGGCCGGGGTGCGTTGCGTGCAGTTGACGCAGGACAACCGCTGCCGTCTCTTTGGCCTGCCTTCCCGCCCGACCGTGTGTCGCGATTTCGCACCGGAAGTTGCCGTGTGCGGCACGGACTTCGAGGAAGCGATGCAGCGGATCACCGCTTTGGAGGGGGTGTCGTAGCGGAACGGTCAAGCCCGACCCCTCGACCCGCCTCGGCGAAGTCGCAGGATGCCTGTTCCCTGTGCGTCTGCGTTTGGGTACGACCCCAAAAAAACGGGGCCCCTACGTGTCGGCTGATCCCGAAGGCGATACTGCGGAAACTTGCTCCGGTTGGCGGATGCGCAGGGGTGGTGGGGTCTCGGGGCGGTCCAGCAGGCCGAAGGTAACCATGTTCATCCACGAGCGGTCGCGGTTCTGGATGGCCGCGGCCAGCACCAGGTTGCCGCTTTCGTCGAAGCCCCGGTATTCCGGATAGTTGAGGGCGAGGACGCGGAGGGTGTCGTTCGCGGTTTCGGTGAGGCCGAGCTTCCAGCTCGACTCCACCAGGATCGCCAGTGCATCCGGCGCTGCGGGCGTCTGCGAGTAGTTCTCGATGGCATAGCGGGCGCGGTTGGCCGCTGCCACGTAGGCCCCTCGGCTCATGTACCAGGTGGCCACGTGTACCTCGGATTGCGCCAGCACGTTGCGCAGATGAATCATGCGCTGGCGGGCGTCGCGGGCGTACTCGCTGGACGGAAACAGCTTCAGGAACTCGTCGAAGTCATTGAAGGCCTTGCGCGCGGTGGTGACATCCCGCTTTGATTCGTCGATGGCGAAGATGCGGTTCAACACCCCGCGCGAGCGCGCCGTGGCGGCGAGCCCGCGCATGTAGTACGCATAGTCCACGTTTGGATGCTGCGGATGCAGCCGGATGAAGCGATCGGCCGCGTTGCGCGCCGCCTCGATGTCCCAGGCCATGTAGTTGGCGTAGATGAGTTCGAGCTGCGCCTGCTCGGCGTAGGGCCCGAACGGATAGCGGGCCTCGAGGCGTTGGAGGCGCGTGACGCTGTCGGAGAAGTTGCCGGTGCGCAGGCTCCGCTGGGCTGCCTCGTAGAGCATCTGGCGAGTGGAGGTGGCGTCCACAGCCTCGGTGTCTTCCTCGGTACCAAACAAGGCACAGCCGGTGAGCAGCATGGATGCGAGCAGCACAGGCATGAGCCTCGTCGCTCGCGTTCGCGCCTGTTGCATTGGCTTCCAGCTCCTTCGCTCGACGTTCCGCTTCCGCACTATTCTACCCGCCAGGGCCACGATGTTCGAAAGGACCAAGCCATTGACGGATCAACCCGCACCGGCCGCGAGGGCGCCCGGCCACGACAGGGCTGGCGACCGCGTGGAGATCGACTGCGTCTTGCCGTCGGACCTCGCCGGTGAGAGGTTCGACCGTGCTGCGGCGCGGTTGTTCACCGCCATTTCGCGTTCCGAACTCACGGGCTGGATTCGAGCGGGGCAATTGACGCTCGACGGACGCGCCGTCAAGGCCAGCACGCCCGTCGCCGGGGGCGAGCGGATGCGAGGGTGCATCGAGCGGCCCCCGCGCTTCGACTGGGACACCGCCGAAGAGCTCGCATTCGAGGTTGTGCATGAGGACGGCGCGGTCATCGTCGTGGACAAGCCGGCTGGTCTCGTTGTCCACCCAGGCGCCGGCCAGCCCCGAGGAACGCTGGTGAACGGCCTGCTGCACCGCTTTGCGAGCCTCGCCGTCCTACCCCGCGCCGGTCTCGTGCATAGGCTCGACAAGGACACCAGCGGCCTGCTGGTGGTAGCCGCGAATGCGGAAAGCCTGCTTCGGCTGGGGCAGGCGATGCGTGAGCGGCGCGTCGAGCGGCGCTATCTGGCGGTGGTGGAGGGTGCCGTAGATGAAGACCGCACCATCGACGCGCCCATCGGACGACATCCGCGGCAAAGGACGCGACAGGCAGTGCGCGAGGATGGGCGGCCCGCGGTCACCCACGTTCGCGTCCGCGAGAGATTCGCCCGGCATTCGTTCGTAGAGGCCCGGCTGGAAACCGGGCGCACACATCAGATTCGCGTTCATCTTGCCGCCATCGGTCATCCGCTGGTGGGGGACGGGCGCTACGGCGCCGATGGTCGTGTGCCGCCTGGGACCGCGCCGGATCAGGGCCGACGCTTTCGAACATTTCCGAGGCAGGCCCTGCACGCACACCATCTAGCCTTCGCCCATCCCAGCCGCGGCGGGAGGATGCGATTTGACTCGCCCTTGCCGCAGGACATGAGCGAGCTTTTGGCGACGCTGCGAGAGGCGCTGCCGTGATGGCGAGGGATCGGATGCCGATTCTCGAGGCGCAGCCAGCGTCTCCAGCAACACAGGCGCGCATATCCGCATTCACCACCATGCGCCCGCTCGACTTCAGTTCGGCGCTGCAGCGCGACGATCCGGCTGGTGCGACGCGTTGCCGCGAGCTGTTGCAGAAACGCGCCGACGTTCGCGCCGTTCAGTGGCTGCACCAAGTGCATGGGACGGACGTGATCCAAGCGTCGACCGAGACCGCTCAGTTTGTCGCCAGAGCCGATGCGGCGTACACGAGCGAACCGGGCATTGGTCTTGCCATCCGCACCGCCGATTGTGCCCCTCTCGTGCTACTCGCCAAGCGCAAGGGTTCAGACGCCATCGCCGCCGTCCACTGCGGCTGGCGCGGCACCGTGGCGGGCATCGTCGAAAACGCGCTCGCGGCCCTCGCGACCCCTCCCGACCGGGTCTCGGCCTGGATCGGCCCGGCCATCTGCCGCAACTGCTACGAAGTGGACACGCCCGTGAGGGACCAACTCACGGAGGAGGAACGCGCCGCCGTCCTGACGAACGGACGAGACGCCGACCATTGGTGGATGGATCTCCTGGTTCTAGTTTCGCACCGCCTGGAAGCCGCCGGAGTCCGCAACATCGCCTCCGCCGCCGTTTGCACCGCTCATGATCCTGGCTTCTATTCCCACCGCAAGCGAAGCGACAGTGGCCGCATGGCGACCGTTGTCTGGTTGCCCGAGTAACGCGGCGTACCAAGCCGGTGTTGGGGCGCCCCCTCCAAATGGGCGTCCTACAAGCTCGAGGTCCCTTGCGCGCCGGACGAGGTGGCGCGGCTATACTGCGCCGCCCAGGCTTCTGCGAGCCTGTTCGGCGTGCGGAGGCGGCAAGCGCTATGAATCCAAAGAGGACGCGGGCCCTCGCCGCTGGACATAGTCGTTGGCAGACGGTTGGCAGCGGGCGACTTTGGTGTCTGAAGCTGTCGGCTCTCGCGTTGGCCATTTGCTTCGCCACCGCCGCCGGTGCCGCCGAGGTTCGGCAAGTCACGATCGGCTCAACGCCCGGGCCCGACAACACCTACTCCGCCGGCGACCGCATCAGCGTCACCGTGCGATTCGATGCCTTGGTGGAGGTTTCCGGCACGCCCGCGCTTGAGATCGACGTCGGCGGCAGCAGGCGCCGAGCGATGATGTGGATGCACGGTGGCAGTCGGCTGCACTTTGGCTACACAGTGCGCGCCGCCGACAACGATCCGGACGGAATCAGCATCGAGGCCGGGGCGATCAAGCTCGCCGGCGGGAGCATCGACGGGCCTGATGGCGACGCCGCTCTGCTCTCTCTTCGTGGCCACGGCATCGCCAACGCGCCAGGACACCGGGTGGACGGCGCTGGCGCCTGGCCGCCAAGCATTGTCTCGGTGTCCGTTACTTCCAACCCCGGCGTCGACGACACCTACAGCAGCGGCGACGTGATCGAAGTGACGACGGAGTTCGATGAACCGGTGTTCGTCGAAGGCTTGCCAACGCTCGCAATCGAAGTCGGAAACGAGTCCCGCGAGGCGCCCTATCGCGACGGCAGTGGCAGCAACAGACTCACTTTCACAACGAGGATCTGGCGCGGCGACCTCGCCGCCGGCGGTGTTGTGCTGCCGGAAAGCGGCCTTGCCGGCGGCGCTAGCATCCGCGATGCCGACGGCAATGTCGCGCAGACAGATTACTCGGCACCCGGCCGGCAGCGGCGCCATCGGGTGGACGCCGTCGGACCGCAAGTCGTTGGCCTGAGTGTGGTTTCGAGGCCGCCGTCTGGCAGCGTGTACCGCGAAGGCGACATGGTCGAGATCGAGGTGAGCTTTGACGAAGAGGTGTACCTGACGGGCCGTGCAAGCATGCCGGTCGGCGGATTGCCCCAGGTGGAAAGCACCCAGATGGGCGGCGGCGGGGAGAGAGCGGCAACCGCCGCGGAGAGCCGGCAGCGTTCCATCGTGTTTCGCTTCAACGTCTTGGCGCAAGACACCGTGGGGAGGATCTTCTTCGGCGCGGGCCCACTTGCTCGACCGGTGAGACTCGCGGAGCAATGGCCGTCCATTCAGGACCGTGCCGGCAACGCGGCCAGCACGGAATACAGCCAGGCCAATCAGTGGCACGACGCGCCGATAGATGGCAGCCGGCCAGACACGACACCGCCGGCCGTCCACTCCGCCACCATTGCGTCGAGGCCGTTAGGCGCCGCCTATGGCAGGGGCGAGGCGATTGCCGTGCGGATCCGGTTCACCGAAGCGCTGCAGATGTCCGGAGGCGTCTGGGCGACAACGGACCTCTTGTTGGAAACCGGCACCAAGACGCTTGGGACCTGGATCGGCAGTGGGGCAACGTCGGCGACCTTCACGTATCTCGTAACCGCGGCCGACATCGACGCCGACGGCGTGTCCCTTGCCGGTGCCGTAAACGTGGGGCCGGTCGAGGACGCAGTCGGGAACGTCGTCGATGGCGAGTCGCTGGCGTTCACGCCATTCACGGACGTGGACCACAAGGTCGATGGAACGCGAGTGGCCGCGGCCCGCCCCCGACAAGTCGGCTCCAGGCTGTCGTTCGGCGGAGGCCGATTGTCCTTCGACGGCATGGTTGTGGTTCGGGGAACGCCGGAGTTTGTTGTGGCCGGCGAGCGTCGCGTCACGCGCTTCGACAGGCCGCGACACTCCTTCGTGGACAAGGACAGGAACCTGTGGGACATCGGCTACCGCTTTCCCGGCTTCGCCGAGGACGACTTCGACTTTGTAGGCGTTCAACTGCCCCCCGAAGGTTGGGCCGACGTGTCGTTCCTCGATGGTCGGGGGCGCGAAGTCGTGGTTGATTCGATTGCGCTGCCCCGTTCGTTTGGCCCGGCAATCGGTTCGAGCTTCCACGGCGTTGTCCTTGAGCCGCCGGCCCATGGCGGCACGCGCTACGGCGAGGGACAAACCCTCACGTTTCATGTCGTCTTTACGGAGCCGGTGAACGTCGGCGGCGCGGCAAGGCTGAAGGTGGGGGTACGCGAGCTCCCGTGCACGCCTCGAAACGGGCGCGACCGCCATTTCGTCTGCAGCCGAATCATCCAAGCCGGCGAGAACGTGACGGACCTGGAGTTGGCAAGAGGGGCATTCCGCCTGCTCGCCATCTCCATCAGGGACGACGAAGGCAATGCCGTCAGCGGGGATCTTTCGGCCTACGCGGAGACGATCGAGCCCTTCAGCGTCGACACCAGGGTGCCCCGCATCGAAGGCGTGAGCATTGCCGCACCGGTAGCGAACGGCACCTTTGGCGCCGGCGCCGTTGTTTCGGTGGTGGTGCGATTCAGCGAGCCGGTGGTTGCCACCGGTTCCGAGCAGCTGGCGATTGTCATTGGTGACGGCACCCGGCTCGCGTCGTTCGATGGCAACGCCGGCGCCGACGGGCTGCGCTTTAGCTACGTGGTTTCGCGTGCCGATGCGGACGCCAACGGGCTCGCGATTCCGGCCGACGCACTTCGGCTCGAAGGCGGCGCGATCACGGACCTGGCCGGCAACGAGGCATCGCTTGCGCACAACGCGGTGGGCGACAGCAGCACGCGCCGTGTGGACGGGAGCGTTGCGGACATCTCGACCACACCGGTGCAGATCCGCGTGGCCACGGCCCCCACCGCAACGCTCGGTTCACCCGCCCAAGCCGCGAGGTCAAGCCTGACTTGGGAGGCCACGTCCACATGGGCTGGGCAGCCGCGGATGTCCTACGCGGTGCAGGCAGATCACCCGGATGTCCTCATTGGCCGCGCCAGTGGCTTCGTGCGGCGCGGCCAGAGCGTCACCAACAACCTGCGGATGGCCTGCAGGGCCGGTGGAACCGCCAATGTGCGGCTGACGATTCGCGTGAAGAGCACCCGCGTGCCCGTGGCGTGGGACGTGCTCTGTCGAGACGGCGTGATTCGCGTAAGGGAAGTGGAGGTCTTTCAAGGGCCCCTCGCGGGCCGATTCGCCTTGGAAGGCGGAACCGGACGCGTGGACGCCATCGCCAACCGGCGCAGCGTCGTACGGGTGCATGTCGAGCACGAGTCTGCGGCAACACCGCCACTCGCTGCCGGGATCCACGTCGCGGGTGTGGGAACGCCATTGGATGCCGAGTACGCCGGCTCCATGCGACGCGGCAGAAAGTGGGTGTCACGCTACACGATGCCCCTGCCAGCGGCGCAGTTTATGCGAGGAAACGGGCTTGAACTCGTGGCCGACCCCAGCGCGCAGTTGGACGCCGATGTCCTCGCGACCCCGCGACTGAACTTCGCCTCGCTCACGCCGAAGACGCTGCCGGCGCTCAAACCAGTGTTCGTGCCCGTTCAGGTCGTTGACACGACGCCGACCGTGAGCGCCGACGCCCTCCTTGAGGTGGCCCGCAGCCTGTTGCCGATTGCCCGCGTGCGTGCGCGGGTGCGAGCCGCACTCGTCTATGAACTCTCCGCCGCGGAGAGAAACAGCCGACGAGTTGATGCGGATCGGCTCTTCGACCGAGTGGTGCAGTTGGCCAACGAGGAGGGTGCGGCGGACGAGTTCTACATTGCCGTCGCGGCAATGCCGCCGGGATGGGAGCCCGACACCAACCACGTCTATGGCGGCGCAAATCAGGTCGTCCTCGGTGACGCCACGTTGGCCGAACGGGTGGCGTTCGGACTCGGATGGGGCATGGGGCTGCGGTCGGTGCCTTGCCAAGCGTTGGGCGACCCTGCGTTCCCGTACGCCGGCATCGGCGCCGAGGGGAGCTACTCGTTCCTCGAGCAGCGGTTCATCACGGCGAGCGAGAGCTACTACGACCTGATGTCGGGCTGCGTGCCACAGCATATCTCCACGTACAGCTACCAGAAGGCCGTGGCGTGGGGCGACGGGGCGAGCGAAGCGGCGGACCGTAACGGCGCCGCGATGCCGGTGGCGTCGGATGTCCGGAGCAACCTTGGCGGTGGCGGTCAGGGCGGGCACGCGATCGCAGTCGATGGTCGGGTTAGCGATGCCCCCGCCATCGTTCAGAGCCTCGCGCTGTCGGGATCGGTGGACGAACACGGTTTCTGGGCCCTGTTCGCCGCTGCCACCAGCACCTCCTTGCCACGGATCGATGCACCCGGCGATTTCGTCCTCACGCTCCACGACGACTCGGGGCTTGAGATGTACCGCCAACTCCTCGCCACCGCAGACATGGGCGCGTCGGCAGGCCGTGCCGGCGCGTGGGCCGTGCGTGTCCCCTTGCAGGCTCGCGAGGTACACGCCGTACGCATCCGCAATGCCGGCGGCAGCCTGCTGCTCGACAACGACGTGCGTCTCCCAGCCGGTCCACATGCAGAGGTACGTTGAGCGGGGCCCCGTAGGCTCAACTCTTGAATGACGCCTAGCGGGGCGAATCCGAGGCCGTCGCCACGAGCGCTGGTGAGAAACATCGGCTAAGCGCCTGCACCGCAGACTTTCGCTCCACTGCCAAACTTGCCGCCCCGAAAATGAGGGGGCGTCTTCGCCCTTTTTTCTCGGTTGGGGGCAAGGGCACTTGTGCGGTCTTGGTATGATTCGCGCCCTTTTTCGCGAGGGCTGAAGGCGGTTTCCTTTGGTGAGCGAGCAAACCGAACATCTTTCCGGTGGCGACATGCTGATTCGGGCGTTGCAGGATGCTGGGGTCGAGTACATCTTCGGCTATCCCGGCGGCGCGGCGCTGCACATCTACGACGCCATCTTCCGGCAGCAGCGGGTGGAGCACATCCTGGTTCGTCACGAGCAGGCGGCGACGCACATGGCGGATGGGTATGCCCGTGCGACCGGGAAGCCGGGGGTGGTGCTCGTCACTTCCGGGCCAGGTGCCACCAACGCCGTGACCGGCATAGCCACCGCGTACATGGACTCCATCCCGATGGTGGTGATTTCCGGGCAGGTGGCGAACGAGTTCATCGGCACGGATGCGTTTCAGGAAACGGACATGGTCGGGGTCTCGCGGCCGGTCGTGAAGCACAGCTACCTCGTCAAGGAAGCATCCGAGATTCCGCGCATCGTCGCCGAGGCGTTCTACATCGCGAGCACAGGGCGCCCGGGGCCCGTGGTGATCGACGTGCCGAAGGACACCACCGATCCGGCCCAACTGTTCCCATACGAGTTTCCGGATTCGGTGACACTGCGTTCCTACAACCCGACGACGCGTGGCCATGGCGGCCAGATTCGCAAGGCGGCTACGGCGCTGCTCGAAGCCGAGCGGCCCGTCATCTACACCGGCGGCGGTCTGGTGCAAGGCAACGCTGGCAGCACTCTCACCAGCATTGCCGACATGCTTGGCCATCCGGTCACCAGCACGTTGATGGGCCTCGGCGCCTACCCCGGCTCGAAGCCGCACTTTCTCGGCATGTTGGGCATGCACGGCACCTATGAAGCCAACATGGCCATGCACCATGCCGATCTCATCTTCGCGGTGGGTGCGCGCTTCGACGACCGCGTCACCAACGACCCGGCGCAGTTCTCGCCAGATGCCAAGATCGTCCACATCGACATCGACCCCGCCAGCATCTCGAAGATCGTCCGTGCCGACATCCCCATCGTTGGGCCCGTGGACTCGGTGCTGCCGGAACTCAAGCGCATCGTCAATGCGGAGATGGCGCGGGACCCCTCGCGCCCCGACCGCGTCGCTCTCGCCGAATGGTGGGAGCGCATCGCCCGCTGGCGGGCCGAACACGGCCTCGACCACGACCAGCGCCATCGCAACGGGGCTGCGGGTTCGCTGTTGCCGCAGCAGGTGGTGCAGGCGGTGTATCGGGCGACGGGCGGCGACGCCTATGTCTCAAGCGATGTGGGGCAGCACCAGATGTTTGCCGCGCAGTACTATCACTTCGATCAGCCCCGGCGGTGGATCAACAGCGGTGGTCTGGGCACCATGGGCTTTGGCTTGCCAGCGGCGATGGGTGTGCAATTCGCCCATCCCGATGCGGTGGTCGCCTGCATCACCGGCGAAGGCAGCTTCATGATGAACATGCAGGAGCTATCCACCTGCATGCAATATGCACTGCCCATCAAGATCATTAACCTCAACAACAAGGCCCTCGGCATGGTGAAGCAGTGGCAGGACATGCAATACGGCGGTCGCCACTCGCACAGCACCTATCGCGATGCACTGCCGGATTTCGTGCACCTGGTGGAGTCCTTCGGTCACGTTGGTTACCGGGTTCACGACCTCGGCGAACTCGATGCGGTGATGGCGGATGTCTTCGGCGAGAAGCACAAGGGCGACCTCGTGTTCGTGGACGCGCACATCGACCCGGACGAGCATGTCTATCCCATGGCCATCAGGGGCGGCGCCATGAAGGACATGATCCTGGATCGGGCCGTCTGACCGTTCGTTGACTTAGGGTTTGGACACATCACCATGCGCCGCCTGATCGCTGTGCTGATCGAGAACGAGGCCGGCGCGCTCTCGCGCGTCGTCGGCCTTTTTGCCCAGCGCAACTACAACATTGAGTCACTCAGCGTCGCGCCGACGGAGGACCCGACGCTGTCGCGGCTGACGCTCTGCACCAGCGGCGACGACAGCAAGATCGAGCAGATCACCAAGCATCTCAACCGCTTGATCGAGGTGATCCGGGTGGTGGACCTCACCGACGGCGAGCACGTGGAACGCGAGATGATGCTGCTCAAGGTGCGCGCCGAGGGAGTGATGCGGGCCGAGGTGAAGCGCACCTGCGACATCTTTCGGGGACAGATCGTGGATGTGGCGGAAAGCCTCTACACCGTGCTGCTCACCGGCACTTCGGGGAAGCTCGACAATTTCATTCGGGCGCTGCCGAAAACGGCCATTGTCGAAGTGGTGCGCTCGGGGGTTTCCGGCATCGGCAGGAACGAGAAGATACTGGGCCTTTAGGAACGCAAAGCCGCGGCGCAACAGCACACAGGGGGACAACCATGCAGGTTTACTACGACAAGGATGCCGACCTCTCGATCATCCAGAAGATGAACGTGGTTGTGGTGGGCTACGGCTCCCAGGGCCACGCCCACGCCAACAATATGCGCGACTCCGGCGTCGCCAACATCAAGATTGGCCTGCGCGAGGGCTCGGGCTCCTGGCCCAAGGCGGAGAACGCCGGCTTCACCGTGCAGCCGGTGGTGGAAGCGGTGAAGGATGCGGACCTCGTGATGATCCTGACGCCGGACGAGCATCAGCAGCAGATCTACAACGAAGAGATCGAACCCAACATCAAGACGGACGCCGCCATCGCCTTCGCCCACGGCTTCAACATCCATTTTGAGTTGATTGAGCCGCGCTCCGACCTCGACGTCATCATGATCGCGCCGAAGGGCCCCGGCCACACGGTGCGCTCCACCTATGTCGAGGGCGGCGGCGTGCCGAGCCTCATCGCCATCGGCCAGAACGCCAGTGGCAACGCCAAGGAAATCGCGCTTTCCTATGCCTCCGCCAACGGCGGCGGCCGCGCCGGCATCATCGAGACGAGCTTTCGCGAGGAGACGGAGACGGACCTCTTCGGCGAACAGGCCGTGCTCTGCGGCGGCGCCGCGGCGCTTGTCACTGCGGGCTTCGAGACCCTGGTGGAAGCCGGCTACGCCCCGGAGATGGCCTATTTCGAGTGCCTTCACGAACTCAAGCTGATCGTCGACTTCTTCTACGAAGGCGGCGTCTCGAACATGTGGTACACCGTCTCCAACACCGCTGAGTACGGCGGCCTCACCCGCGGCCCTCGCATCGTCACCGACGAAACCAAGGCCGAGATGAAGCGCATGCTCGCCGAAATCCAGTCCGGCGCCTTCGCCCGAGAGTTCGTCACCGAAAACCGCGCCGGCGCCCCCACCATCAAGGCCATGCGCCGCATGAGCAGCAGCCACCAAATCGAGGATGTCGGCAGCCGCCTGCGCGCCATGATGCCCTGGATCGCCGAGAACCAACTGGTGGACAAGACGAAGAACTAGCGCGGGACCCTCAACGTGTTCGTTGAGCGGCTTGAACCGCGCTTGGATCTCCTGCGCGAGGAGTATGTCCTCGTTCAGGCGTTCAAGAAGACGGCGTCCTACATCCGGTACCACAGCTGGTATTCCGACACCCTCGCCCTTGACTTGGCGTCCGCCAACTTGCGGGTGTTTCTCGACGAGATCCGCCAGCGGCTCATGTTGCCGGAGACTTGGAGTGGTCGCCCTTTGCGCATCGTTCCCGCGCCCAAGAGCCAATCTTGGCAAGTGCGCCAGGGCGTTTGGGGGCCCGTCAAGACTGGCAAGACGCCAGGACGGCTTCGACCGTTGGCGCATGTGGACTTAGCTGATCAAGTCGTAGCCACCGCGCTGATGCTCTGCCTCGCTGACCGAATTGAGACGATGCAGGGAGACCCCCGGCGCGACATACACGACCCCGGCGTGCGTGGACGCGTGGTTTCATATGGGAACCGCTTGTTCTGCGATGACACCAATGGTGAACTGCGCCACCGGTGGGGATCTTCCAAGCTTTATCGAGCCTACTCCCAGGACTACCAGACGTTCGTCTCCCGCCCTGAAGTAGCGGCCCTGTCGATTTCGCCCACCGAAAGGCAGCTTGTCTACGTTGTCCACGCCGACCTTAAGCAGTTCTATGACCGCGTGCGCCCGGATCTCCTCTCGGACGCCATTGAGGGCATCCAGCAGGCAAATGACGACCCGACGTTCTTCTCTCTGATGCGATCGGTGTTCGATTGGCGCTGGCACACGAGTGACGAGCGAGATGTCCAGATCTACGCTGAACAGGCGGAACTTGCAGACTTCACGCGGGTAGTTTTGCCACAAGGCCTTGTCGCGTCTGGGTTCTTTGCCAACGTCGTGCTGTGTCGATTTGACAATGCGTTGCGCGAAGCGGTCGGTACCGAAATTTCTGCGGGGATCGTATTGGAGGACGTGTGCCGATACGTCGACGATTTCCGGATTGTCGTGGCGGTTGAAACAACGGCTGCTGGGCTGAACAACCTCGGCGGCGCCATCTCCCAATGGCTGAGTCATGTGCTGGAGGAGCGTGCGAGCGGGCTTGCGCTCTCGCCGGAGAAGACGCAGGTAGCGATGCTCAAGGGCAAGGAACTACCGCTGGTCCGGCAAAGCGCCAAGATGAGACGTATCCAGTCCGCGGTATCGGGAGGGTTTGACGCCATTGCGGGCGAGGAGATAGTGGACGCCCTTCAGGGCTTGATGCGCTCGCAGGAAGCGGCGAGCGATGATGAAGGCGGGTGGCGACTTACGCCAGTTCCCGATGTGCGCGACGAGACGGTGGCACGGTTCGCGGCGTTTCGATTCCGTCGCACATTTCGATCGATTAGGCCTTTGTTGGAGAGGGACGATGGGAGGGGTGCGACTCAGCCCGATGATGTGGATGAATTGGTCGATGTGCGCCGACCGACGCGTACGCAGCGGGAGCTGGATGAGGACGCACGGACGTTCGCGTTGGGCCTCGTCAAGAGATGGGTTGATGACCCGTCGAATGTCCGTCTGCTACGCATCGGACTCGACCTCTGGCCGGACGCGGACATTCTGCGCGAGGTTTTGTCACTGCTTCGGCCCTTCACGGAAAAGGGGGGGCGGCGAAAGGCCCCGCGGCGAGTCGCTTGGTATTGCCTTGCTGAGGTTTTGCGTGCAGGAGCCACGGAGACGGGCTTGGTACCGGACACCGAGTTGCTCCCGACAGGGCTCGACCTTGTAGCCTATCGGGAAGAGCTTCGCACGGAAGCTATCCGGCTGGTGGCCATATCCGCACGCACGATTCCTTGGTATCTCCGACAGCAGGCATTGTTGTTTTTGGCGGCATGCGATCCCCACGCCGCACCGTTCACGCTCACGGGAAGAGTGGCAGAGACCCGGCACTACCGGGAGCTCATTCGATTCCTGCGTGGCGAAGGAGAGAAGCTCCGGAGTTCCGACTTCGCGACGTTGGCTGTTGTTGCTAGGCGGGCGTTCGTTGGGCATGCACGGGCGGTGGAATTGACCCGCCCAAGCTTGACTTCCGTACGGCGGCAGCAACTCGCTCAGCGAGACCCGTCGTTTCTCCTCGAACTCCTTGATGTCGCTGCGCGCGATCTCCCTGTCGACGGTCTGCCTGCCCGTATCAGTGAAGACCTCTGCCGAGGCGACGATGCCGCCATAGGCCCGCACGAGACCGTAACGCTGGCCCGGGCAGTGCTGAGTACGCACCCGAGAGATCCCCTTCGTAACGAGCTCTCCATTCCGCGTTTCGCGGCCGCCTTCCTCGAACATTGGATGCAACTGGAGCCGCCGCCGGACGTTGTCACACCTGGCCAAGTCAGATTGACGCTTGAGGACGACCAAGGCATCACCGATGTAGTTGAACTGGAAATCCTAGCAAGCCCGACCGCCACATCTGGTTCATTGTACGAGGTACCCGTATGGTGCGAGACCGACGAGCGGTGGCGCTTCCAACTCGGATTCATGCTGCGGTTCATCCTATCTGGGCAACCGGACTTCACGCGCCCTGTTGCAAGTACGAGCTGGAAGGAAGAGCAGCCGTCCTATCGTCCGGCCGAGAGCCACTGGTACCAGCGTCTCTATGGCCTCTTCAACGGGCAACCGGCCTTTGGGGACGATTGGCTTCCCATCACGGAATGGGTGGAGATGCTCCTATTGGCGCTTCTCCGTTGGCCGGGGTGCCGCGTCCCGGACTCCTATGGTTGGATCGAGGAAGGGATCGGAGAAACCACGAAGCGAATCAAGGGGCGAGTCGCCGAGTTGGAGCAGATGCGCGGCAACGCGACCGGTGTCTTGATGCTCCCGCTGTTAACGAAGCGGCCTACTGATACCGAGACAAAGCGGCCGTTGCGGGCTTGTGTGGTACAGACCGTAATCCCTTCTTCCGGCGACTTTCCGTCCGCAGATGCTGCGACGCTTGATAGCTTGGCGTTTAGTGGTCGAGCCATTCGCCAAAGGCATCGCAGGCATCTGTCGGCAGCGCTCGAGGCGGTGAAGCGAATGCTGGAGCTACGCACAACACACAAGGGGGGCAAACCGGAGCTAGATTGGCTGATCCTGCCCGAGCTTGCTGTCCACCCGGATGATGTCAGGACGCACCTCTTCCCTTTCGCCCAAGCGTATAGAGCCATGATTCTGACCGGACTGACGTATCAGGAGGTGTTAAGCGGAGATCCGTTGGTCAATTCGGCACTTTGGATCATCCCGGAGTGGTCAAAAGCGCACGGGCTTCAGATTAAGACTCGCCGACAAGGAAAAGAGCACCTCATGAAGGGCGAGAAAGACTTCAACAGCCAAGTCCAGCGGCAGATGGTGATGGAGCAGATCGTCCATGTACCCGACACTGGCAGTACGCCAAAGTTGCAGGGCTTTCGGCCCTGCCAGTGGCTGATCGAGTACCCATGGTCGGCTTCGGATGACGACCCTCCTGTATGGCTGACGGGGGCCGTCTGCTATGACGCGACTGACCTGGGCCTCGCAGCGGACCTTCGGGACAAGTCGGACATCCTAGCGATACCAGCGCTGAACAAGGACGTGAAGACGTTCGATCAGATGGCCATGGCCTTGCACTACCACATGTTCCAGCTTGTGGTCGTTGCGAACAACGGTCAGTACGGGGGCAGCAACGCCTACTGGCCCCGGAGCAACCCTCACATCAGACAGGTCTTCCATAACCATGGGCAACCCCAAGCGTCGATAGCGTTCCTTGAAGTGGACGACATCGGGCGTTTTTTGGAGCGACGCGAAACGGCTAGCACGAACGCCAACGATTGGAAGTACCCCCCGGCAGGCTTGAACTCGCCGTGATCAACCCGCCGCATTGCCTCGTGCTTGATCCGTCCCAAACCTCGTGCTGACATACGCTTTGGCGTCCTCGTCGCCCAGCCGAACTGATCCCGGACCGCTCCGAACGTAGAGGTCGCCTCCGGTCGTTTTCTCTAGGCCCTTCCAACAGAGGTACACCGGCTCTGGGCTCCGCTGGCAGCTCACAAGACAGACCGTCTTCCCATCAACGATTTGCGTTTTGGGATCGATGCATGTGCCGGCGCGGGCTCCGAGGCTGTTGCGGACGGACTGTGCCAAGTGGCGCATGAATTTGTCGTCGCTTGCCAGGCGGTCGTGCTCGATACCCAACACGTTGCCGTCGTCGTCTACGCCGATGAGGAGGTCGCCACCTTCGGTGTTTAGGAACGCCGCGATCGTCTTCAAGGCGGCGTGCGTGATGTGCTTGTCGTCCTTGCGATCCTCCTTCAGATTCCAGCGGAGGCTCGACTTGAACTCCAGGGTCTTGGACTCTTGCATCTTGAGCAGGTCCTCAATCCGCCGGTGACGACGGATGTAATCGTCAAACAGGAAGTTCTTGACTTGCTGGCCGAAGGCGGGATCGTCGGTGATGCGCCGGTAGAGGTCGAAGTTGGTCTCGACGATTTCCTGAATCTTGTCCTCCACCTTGGGATCGAAGGTCAATCGCACGTTCTCGCGGGTGTTGGTGCGCGCACTGGCGTCGAGACCTTCGTCACCGTCTAGGGCAGAGCGGATTTGGTCGAGAGTTATGCGGTGCTCGGGGCCTAGGTTCAGGCCGAAGCGCTCGTTCAGCGCCTCGATGATGTGCGAGAGAGGCTCCAGCTCCTCGCCCTGGGTGCTCGTGGCGGCTTTGCTTCCTGCGGGTTCGAGCGGTTGCGCTTGGCGTTCCAACGCAATCTGGCCATGGCTCGTCTGCTCGATGCGGAAGGACTCCATGTCGATGTTCTGGCGCACTTCGAGCGGCAACTCTTCTGGATTGGCCGGGAGCAGGCGACGCAGGTAACGCGCGAAGACGTAGAGCTTCTCCAGATCGGTGTCGGCGAACGTCAACACCTGTGACAGGAAGGCGTACATGCGGGCGTAGTCCGCGAGTTGGCGGCGGAACTCCCGCCCCTCGTCATCGTTCAGTTCAGCGAAACGCTGACGTGACGGCTCCAATGCCGTGTACAGCGCGTCTTGGCTCACCTTCACCTTGAAGAACACCTTGGCGAAGCTCTCAACATCTTCTTCGGCGAACACGCCGGAATCGAGGAGCCGGGCCTGTACCTCGTACAGGAGGTTGGGGTCGGTTTCCTCCGATAGGAGCGTTGTCTCGTAGTAGGGCTGAAACGCCTCCTTGATATCTTCCGCTTCGTTGGCGAAATCCAGAACCATCGTGCCCCGCTTGCCCTCGAACGTGCGGTTCAGGCGTGACAGCGTTTGAACGGCATTGACGCCACCGAGTTTCTTGTCCACGTACATCGTGTGCAGCAGCGGCTGGTCGAAGCCCGTCTGGAACTTGCTCGCGACCACCAAGAAGCGGTACGGGCGCTTGTCGAACTCGGCGGCTGTCTGCCGCTCGCCGATAGCGCGATCCTTGCCCGCGGAGTTCATTCCTGACTCTGTGTAAGACTGGCCACCATCGTTCACCGTTCCGGAGAATGCGACGAGCGCTTGCCAAGGGTGCCCGTTTGCCTTCAGGTAATGGTCCAGCGCGAGCTTCGTACGCACCGCATGCAGGCGCGAGCGTGTGACGATCATCGCCTTGGCGCGACCGTCAATCTCAGTCGCAACTTGTGCGGCGAAATGGTTCACGCAAATGGCGACCTTTTCGTCGATCGCATGAGGATGCAGTTCCACGAACGACTTGAGCAGGTACTCCGCCTTTTTCTTTTCGTAGCGCGGGTCGTCCTCGATCTTCTTGAGCAAGCGCCAATACGCGGTGTAGGTGGTGTAGTTTGCGAGCACGTCGAGGATGAAGCCCTCCTCGATCGCCTGACGCATCGTGTAGCGGTGGAACGGTTCGAACTTGCCGTCGAGGCGCTTGCGGCCAAAGAGCTCGAGAGTCTTGGGCTTCGGAGTTGCGGTGAAGGCGAACGTCGAGAGGTTGGGCAGTCGCCCTCGGCTTTGAATCTCCTGAAGGACTCGGTCCTCGATCTCCTCTTCTGGCGTTTCGGCGCTCGCTTCTTCCTGCTCGGCATCTTCGAGGCTTTCTGTCGCTAGCACCTCCTTCAGGCTCTTCGTGCTCTCCCCGGACTGCGACGAGTGCGCTTCGTCCACAATCACCGCGAATCGCTGCCCGGGAAGCTGCCCGATTTGTTCGGAGATGACGGGGAACTTCTGCAGCGTGGTGACGATGATCGTCCTGCCGGCTTCCAGCGCCTCGCGGAGTTGGCGCGATGTCTGATCGATGTTCTCGACCACGCCGAGGGTCTGCTCGAACTGGCGGATCGCGCGCTGAAGCTGCCTGTCGAGGATGCGCCTGTCCGTCACCACGATGACCGAATCGAAGACGCGCAGGTCTTCATGGTCATGCAGCACAGAGAGTTGATGCGCCAGCCAGGCGATCGTGAAGCTCTTGCCACTGCCCGCCGAATGCTGGATCAGGTAATGCCCACCCGCCCCCCTCTCGCGGGCGTCCTGCACTAGCTCGCGCACGCAGGCGAGTTGCTGGTAGCGCGGAAAGATCAGGAACCGTTCCCCAGTCTTGCGGCCACGGTCATCCTGCAGCTCAACTTCGTGGATAAACTGGCGGATGAGGTCCAGCACGCTGCCCTGCGCCCAGACCTCTTCCCAGAGATAGCTGGTGGGATAGCCCGGCTGCGTTGGTGGAACCGGTGGATTCCCCGCACCGCCGTAGCGACCTTGATTGAAGGGCAAGAACCGCGTCTTGGGTCCGGCGAGTTGGGTTGTGACGAACACCTGTTCTGGATCGACAGCGAAATGGGCGAGGCAACGCCCGTAGGCGAAGAGCGGCTCGCGTGGATCCCGGTCCGTGCAGTATTGTTGGATCGCATCCTGTACGTCTTGTCCGTTCAGCAGATTCTTGAGTTCAGCCGTGAAGATCGGAATGCCATTCAGGAACAGCGCGATGTCGAGGCTTTGCTCATTTTGCTCACTGAAGCGGAGTTGCCGTACGACTGTGAAGAGATTCGCTGCACGAAGACGATGCAGCTCTTCGTTGAGACCACTTGCCGGACGGAAGTACGCAAGGCGGAACTTGCAGCCTGAGTCCTTGATGCCGTTGCGAAGCACGTCTAGGCCGCCACGGCGCCCGATTTCGCGGGACAGGCGGCCAAGGAAGCGCGGCTTTAGGTCGGAGCCGTGGTGCTGTTCGAGCTTGGCCCATTCCTTTGGTTGCGTTGCCAGCAGGAAGTTAACGACGTCGGTTGGAAGCAGACACAGCTTGCGGTCGTACTGCTCGGGGCGACGTTTGCTGTAGGCGCCTGGAACCGTGCCGATGTCGTACGGCGGCCGGGATTCCTGCACCTCGTTGCCGATTTCTGGCTCGTCCGCGATGTGCAGCAAGGCACGTTCGATTGCGTCCTCGAAAGCTCGTTCCGATATGCCTATGGTCACGACGCTTCCTCCCGGATGTTGATCTTGCCTGTTACGGCGGCGTAGATCAGAGCGGCCCGGAACTCCATTAGGCGGTCAATGGCCTCTTCAACCTGGGCGACCAGACGATCTACTTTCGCCGTTTCGCGGTCGAGCAGTTCTGAGATGCCGCGCTGTTCATTCAGCGGCGGAAACGGAAAGCGGTAATGCCGCAATCGGACTGCGGTGAGGTGGTCGATCGTATTCGGATTGCCGCCTGCGGAGAACACGCCTGATGTCGCTAGCGCCCGCATCACGAAGTAGAAATACCGTGGCAACTCAGATGCAGTTCGGGGTCGAACCCGATGAATGGCCTTTTGGTAGAAACACTCTTCGAGTTCACCGGCCCAAATCGCTGACCTGCCCACCTCGCCTCCTTCACAAACTAGAAGGTCGCCCGGGCTTAGTCGGTATCGTTTGCGGTCCGATGGCGTGAAGTCCATTTCGGCGAGCTCCTGAACATTGATTTTGTCCCACTGGACATCGACGTTGCGCAGGTATTTGCCTGATGACAGGCCGGTGAGATTCTTCGAATCCAGCATCTTCCCTAGCTCGACTTCGTAACGCGCATAGACGGGAGCGATGTCCCAATGCGCCGGAACCTTGCCCAGCCATGGGACGCCGGAATCTTCTTTGGGGACGCTTGTGTCCAGGCCCCGCACAATTGTCCGGGTGATGAGAGCGGCGCGTTTCTCCTGAAGTAGCTCGATCATTCGCCCCTTGCTCGCCACCAATGCATCAATCTTCATCGTCTCCCTGTCAAGGAAATCGGCGATCTTCCGCTGCTCCGACATCGAACCGACCGCAATTCGACGTGCGTATGCATCTTCTCGGTCCAGCCCGGGTATCGCCGAGTCCTTCGAAGCTGCGTCCAGCCGGGCGTTTTGCAATGCGTAGTAGAGCCAACGAATGTTCCCCTTCGTGTATCGGCTATCCGTGAAGAACGTCGTGTCTATGGCGAATGCATCACTTTCGGTGTAGGTGACCTTTCCGAACGAGCCCTTCCGGCCCACGATCAGGGAAGGCCCTTGTGTGTTGGCTCTGTCGTGCTTGCCAATCGGGCCATTCGACCCAAACACATCCACATCCCCGTCGCCGCGGTCAGTTGCCGCAAGAGAATCGCCGTAGCAAAGCCGACAAACTCGCTTGATTGGGAGGGCATGCCAATTCTTCGGAATGGCGCCTAATGAGCTGTCCGCGGAGTCCTTGCAATCGTCGGCACGGCGGACCTTCCATGCCCGCCGGCTTTCACCTCCTTGGCCCTTCGACCCGCTCATTGCGCTTTCGCTGGTCGCGGGGCGAACTCTGCGGATTGCCAAGGGCCGCCAGCTAGCCACACTTGCAGGTGAGAGCGGCCCGCGATAACACTGTCGCTGACGGGGCCGAGGAAGCGTCGGATTTCGTCGCCAGTATCCACGAGTCGCACTGGCCCGTCGATTTCAGCGGCCATCTGTCGTCGCAACACCTGCCAGCGGTGGTCTCGGTCCACGTCCTCGTAGTAGCTCGGGAGCAAGGCCATGGGTCTTCCCGCGCCGAGGCTCGTCTGGCGCCGTCGAAACGTCTCCTCGACCGCTGCCCTGAGCGTCTCGCCGTCGAAGGGGAACAGGCGGGCCATGCACGCAACATCCCAAAGGTCCTTCACGCGGGTATTCCTCGTGCCCAAGCTCACCATCGCCTCGAACTTCTCGGCCACGACGGTCTCGCGCGGGTAGGTCCACAGGCGAGGCGCTGGGAGGTCGAGCATCGTTGGGTAATCCCGTTCCTCGCGCCCAGGCGTAATCGCGTCGCCAAACCCCACGTCCATTTGAAGCGTCAGACGGGCCTGGCCCAAGTTGCCCAAAACTCGCGCCCGCAGGCTTGAGTACTCCTGATCATGCTGGGCGTCGCGGATGTGAACCGCAGTCGGGTCGAACACGATGCCGTCTTCGGGACAAGACGCTCCGCAAATGGCCTGCACGATCTCACGCAGCCCCTGACGAACTTCACGTCCCGAACCGAGGAAATCCACGTCCTTTGTCGGGCGCAGTTCATTTGCCGACCAGACGCGGTATAGCGCCGCTCCCTTGAGCGTGAACTCGTCGACGAACGGCGAAATCGTGAGTCGGTAAAGAAAACGCTCGGCAACATAGCGCTGGAGGATGCGGTTGAACTCCTCCCCGCGTTCGCGCGCGAGGTCCAGCAGGCGCCGGTGAACCGAAGCGGGGTAGTTGCGAATCTGCTTGGATGTCATGTCGAGAGCACCTCAAGGGCCGGGCCGACGAGGGATTTCGCGCGACAGACTTCGGCCGCACGCCAGATTTCGTCTGCGCTAGCCTTGCGATCACGCAGTGCTTCCCGCAGCGCCTCTAGAGCCACATCCTTGCCGACGATGCGCCGGAAGCGGAAGCAGTCGACGACGGTACGCGCCGGGCTGGTAATGCGGGCCGGAACGCCCTCGAAGGCGATGTCCTGGACCCCGTAGTGCAGGGACGCACTGGAGAAGCGTATGACTCTGATGGGGAACTCTGCCACGCGTGGCGGGCGGGCCTTGTGGGGGATGGCCATCCACAACTCTCTTGGGAGCTGCGTACCGAGGCGGTGTACCACCAGAGCGGATAGCAGGCAGACGATCGCGCCAGGCACTCGTGCGCACATGGCCCCAAGGGAGTAGTGCTCGGACGTCGTGGCTGCCGCCCAGCGGTAGAGACCACGACCGACACGCTCTACGGTACCGCCCTTGACCAGACCTTGTAGTCTATAGGCATTCACTCCGAGGTCTGCCGCGTCACGAGGCCGAAAAAAAGCCTGGCCGACTAGACCGCGCAAGCGCTCGGCGTTCAATTCGCTGGCGGGAGTGGCAATGTTGGCAGCCGTGGACATTGAGATTGCCGTCTGGTTTGAGAAGGAACGAGGGGGACCCTAGCTAATGCCGTCGTTGCTGTCAAATTGTCGGCAATAGAACGTGTCTGCCGACATTTTGACGAACTTACGCAGTAACTTCGCGGAGCATCGCGAGGATCTCCTGTTCCACCTCTTGGATGTCGGCCTGAATGTCTTCCAGCTCTCGTGGCGGACGGTATTCGTAGAAGTAGCGGTTGAAGTTGATCTCGTATCCGACGATGCCTACCTTCCCGTCTTGCGAGTCACAGCGTGCGGTATTGATCCACGCGTCTGGCACGTGGGGCCTTACCTCTCGGTTGAAGAACGCATCGACATCTTCGAGTAGCGGCACGTTTTCGGTGTCGCGGAGCTCGGGGTCTGGCTCAGGCTGCCCCTCCCGGTCGCGGCAGATTAGGGCACTCTCGTTGCGTTCCGCCAGCGCGGAGAGGATCGCCTTGCGGATGGGACCGGCGAGTTTGAGACCTGCGGTTGCAGCGGCGTCGGCGAGTTCGGCATCGAACTCCGCACGGTCCAGAAATAGCTTGTCCGGGAGTTGGTGAAGCATCGCCCGTATCGCGGCTTGGTGCTGTTGACCTGCTTCCTTGTCCTTTGCCTTGGCATCCCCTCGCTTGCGCGAGACCGCTAGGTTGATAAAGGCCCGCTCGTCGTCCAAGCGTGAGATTCGTTCGGGGTTAGCTTGGAAGTCCAAGCGAAGAGGGCGCTCCACAGTGATCTTTCGGAACCCGAAATGGGTCGTGGGGTAGACGTGACTAACGATGGTCTGGCGCTCTTCGCCGTCCTCCTCCACCCTTCGCTTCGCCCCGTCGCTGAACTCTTCGAGCAGGCAGAGGATGTCCTGCTTTCGGTCGAACGGGACTTCCCGGCGCTTGGCACCGAGGCTCTTGCGAAGCTGCGTCCAGAAAGAGGTGGCGTCGATGAGTTGAACCTTGCCCTCACGCTCCGGGCGTTTGCGGTTGGTGAGGAGCCACACATACGTCGCGATGCCCGTGTTGTAGAAGAGCTGCTCGGGCAGCGCGATCAGCGCTTCGAGTAGGTCGTTTTCGAGGATCCACCGTCGAATCTCGCTTTCGCCGCTGCCCGCGTCCCCAGTGAAGAGCGGTGAGCCGTTCATGATGATGGCGATGCGCGAGCCGCCCTCGTCGGGTTCCTTTACGTGCCCAAGCATGTGCAAGAGGAACAGGAGCTGACCATCGCTGATCCGAGGCAGCCCTGGCGCAAACCTGCCGCTTTCTCCCCGTTCGTGTTCAACACGCACGGTGTCTTGGTCGCGCTTCCAATCCTTGCCATACGGCGGATTGGCGATCATGTACTCGAAGCCGGTGCCCGGGTGACGGTCGTTCGAGAGCGTGCTGCCAAAGAGAATGCTTTCCGCATCGCGGCCGTTCTGCGACTTCATGTAGAGGTCGGACTTGCAGATGGCGAAGGTCTCCGGGTTCACCTCTTGGCCGAATACGTGGATGTCTGCTTCCTGATTCACCGGGTCGCCAAGCTTCTCGCCGTCCCGGATCTCCCCGACTGTGATGTGCTCCTTGGTGATGGTGAGCATGCCGCCAGAGCCGCAGCAGGGGTCGTAAACGGACCGGATGATGCCCTGCGTCTGTAGCTGCTTCTCGTCGCCTGCCAGGAGCAGATCGACCATCAGGTGGACGACATCCCGTGGCGTGAAGTGCTCACCCGGATTCTCGTTCAGGGCTTCGTTGAACTTGCGGATGAGCTCCTCAAAGATCGTGCCCATCGTGAAGTTGTCGACGGCGTCTGGGTGCAGGTTCACCTTCTTGTCGGCGAACTGCTGCACGACTTGGTACAGCAGACCCGATTCGTCGAGCTTCGCGATCGTGTTGTCGAAGTCGAACTTCTCCAGCACTTCGCGCATGTTCGAACTGAAACCGGCGATGTAGTTCCGCAGGTTCGCGGCAATGTTGGGGGCATCGGCCAAGAGTCGGTCGAAGTCGTATCGGGACGTGTTGTAAAAGGCGAAACCGGACGCGCGCTGAAGTTGCGGCTCAAGGTTGTCGATCTTGTCCTTGTAGGTGGCCTGCACCTCGAGCACTTTCACCTTCGTCGGGGCAAGCACGCAATCAAGGCGCCGCAGGACGGTGAAAGGGAGGATGACGTCTTGGTACTTGCCGCGCTTGAAGGTGTCACGGATGAGGTCGGCGACGCCCCAGATGAAGCTGACAATCTGGCTGTGATTCATCCTGACTCCCAAAGCCTGTAACCGTTGCCGCAGGAGAGGGCCGGCCGACCCCCCGTTGCCGCTACGCGAAGATTCTATGGGATTACTTGGCTCTGCGGACTCGGCCGAGAGACGCGTTCAATCGCCCGGCAGGACCCGAGTGCAAAGGCTCTGGTGGCGGGCTGGTTCGGCGTCGCGGTCGATGGCGTTGCAGGTCTCGTAGGCGATGCGAGCCTGTTGGACGACAAAGGCTCGAATCGCTTCGGCGTCCTTCGTGCTGATGCTCGCCTTGAATGCCGGCATGCCGCCGGTGGCGTAGATGCCCTCAACGACGATTGCGTTCCAGGACCTGTGCACCGCAATGGGGGAGTAGCGAAGGTCCGAGGTCGCGCTGTCGGACACAGCCTCGTCGCCGTGGCACGAGGCGCACATGGCCGCGTAGAGCGAAGCGCCCCGGTCCACTTCCTCCCCGGTGGCTTCTAGCACTGGTGGTTCGGGGAGCTCCACGCGAAACTCGAACTCGGCTTCGTCGGGCGCGCTTTCGGCCGTCGCCTGTCCCGCCGCTATTGCGCTACACGCGACCGCCAAGACGGCGACTGCCCTTCGCGCGTAGCGCGCGGCGCCCGGTGTCGAAGCGGCCGACTCCCGCCACATCGGCGTCATGCGCCTTCCGGCTGCATGTCCGACGTTCCCCAATCCTGCGTCGTCTCGTTCAGGCTTTGCTGGCGGTATAGCTGGGCGTAGTGGCCCTGGGCGGCCATCAGTTCTTCGTGGGCGCCGAGTTCCACCAGCTCGCCACCGTCGATGACCGCGATGCGGGTGGCGTTGCGGATGGTGGAGAGCCGGTGGGCGATGACGAAGCTGATGCGGCCCGAGAGCACGTTCGTGAGGCCCTGCTGGATGCGCTGCTCAGTTTCGGTGTCCACCGACGAGGTGGCCTCGTCCATCACGAGGATCTGCGGATCCGCGAGGATGGCGCGGGCGAATGACACGAGCTGCTTCTGGCCGGCAGAGAGGCGGCCGCCGCCTTCGCCCACCTCGGTGTCGTAGCCGTCTTCCATCGCCGCGATGAAGTCGTGAGCGCCGGCCAACACCGCGGCGGCTTTCACTTCTTCGTCGATGGCGTCGAGCCGACCGTAGCGGATGTTCTCCATGATGGAGCCGCTGAAGACGTGGGCGTTCTGCAAGACGATGCCGAGGTTCGACTGCAACCAGTGCAGGCTGCGGGTGCGATAGTCCACCCCGTCGATCAGCACCTGGCCGCTCACCGGCTCGTAGAACCGGCAGACGAGGTTGACGAGCGTGCTCTTGCCGCCGCCTGTGGGGCCGACGATGGCGATGGTCTCGCCGCTTTCCACCGCAAGGCTCACGTCGCGCAGCACCGGCCGGCGGGCGTCGTAGTGAAACGCCACGTTTTTGAGCTCGATGCGGCGGATGGCCTGGGCGCCGCCGTCGTGGGCGATGCGCGAGCGTGGCGGCGCACCGGATTCGTCCGCGGCCCGCTGCGCCGCGATGGCGCGCTTCACGCTCTCGGAATCCTCGATCTCCGGCTGCGCGTCGATGAGGCTCAAGACGCGCTCCGCCGACGCCTGCGCCATCTGCATTTCGGCGAACCAGTAGCCCATCATCTCCACCGGATCGAAGAAGTGCCGTGCCCAGACCATGAAGACGATCAGCGTCCCCGCGCCCACGAGGCCAAGGCTCATCTGCCAGCCGCCCACGGCCAGTGTCAGGTTCACCGACACCGCGCTGAAGATCAGCACCACCGGCAGGAAGATGGCCGCCAGCACCATGTTGCGCACCGAGGCGCCGTACATGGTGTGGGTGAGGTCGCCAAACTCGGCGCGGTTCGCGTCCTCGCGCACGAACGCCTTGCTGGTGAGCACGCCCATGATGCCTTCGTTGTAGGAGCCGGTGATGCGCGAGTTGGTGGCGCGCACGAGCCGGGCGCTCGTCAGGATGCTGCGGCGAAACTTGGCCGACACCCACGCCACCGCCGGCATCACTGCCAGCACCACCAGCGCAAGCTGCCAGTTGAGCACGAACATGACGACGGCGATGGAGAGCATCATCGTGCCGCCCCAGATGAAGTCGAGAAAGCCCCAAGCAAGGATGTTCGTCAGCCGCTCGCAATCGGCGGTCATGCGCGCCATCAGCCAGCCCACCGGACGATAGTCGTAGAACGAGAACGACAGCCGCTGCAGGTTGGCGAAGGCTTCCCGGCGCAGGTCGTGGCTGGCGGAGACGCGAATCTGCCCCGCCACCCAGACGAAGGCGGCGACGGAGAGCGCCAAGAGCACGTTGCAGCCGAGCGCCACCATGCCCCAGAGCACGAAGTCGGCATCGGCGCCGTTCTCGGTCACATCATCGACGATCCACTTGGCCACCATCGCCGGATACACGGCCTCGAGCACGCCCGTAAGCGCTGCGGAGATGCCGAGCGCGGTCAACTGCCCGCGATAGGGCAGGATGAAGCCGAACAGGCGCTTCCACAGGTTCAGGTTGACGGATTCGGCGGCGGCGGCCTCGTCGAAGCCGTCCTGGAAGTTCTCGTCGTCGTAGTTGTCCACTTCAGCCACGGTTCTCTCCCTGCATCTGGCGTGCCCTTGCGGGCTCGCCGTCACGCCTTGCGTTCTGCAAGTCGGCGTCGATGGATTCGTCCAAGGCGCCTTGGATTTCACACAGGCGGCGGTAGGGGCCGGGCAACGCCGCCAGCGTGCTGTGGTCGCCGTCCTGCACCAACTGCCCTTCGTCCAGCACGAGGATGCGGTCAGCGTCCCGCACCGACGACAGCCGGTGGGCGATCACGAGAGTCGTGTGCCGGCCCTGGCGGCGTCGGAGCGCTGCCAGAATCGCCAGCTCCGTGCCCGTGTCCACCGCCGAAAGGGAATCGTCCAACACCAGCACCGGCGGGTCCTTGAGCAAGGCCCGCGCCAATGCCAGTCGCTGCCGCTGCCCGCCCGACAGCGTGACGCCCCGTTCGCCCACCAGCGAGTCGTAGCCAGCGGGAAAGTCCTCGATGGCCTGGTGGATCGCGGCATCGCGGGTGGCGTCGATCAGGTCCTGCACCGGCGCATCGGGGCGCGCGACCCGCAGGTTCTCCTCGATAGAGCGGGAGTAGAGAAACGGGTCCTGCAAGACCACGCCCACCTGAGCCCGCAACCACTTGCGGTCCACGTGGGTGATGTCCAGCCCGTCGAGCGTGATCCGCCCCTGGGCGAAGGAATAGAGCCGAAGCAGCAGCCGGATGAGTGTGGACTTGCCGGAACCCGGCGCCCCGACGATGCCCACCGTCTGGCCGGCGGGAATGGCGACGCTCACGTCGCGCAGGACGAAGCGCTTGGGCTCGTAGCCGAAGGTGAGGTCCTCGAAGGCAAGATCGCCCCGGGCGCGGCCAATCTCCGGCACCGGCTCTTGCGTCTCTTCTTCGGTCTCCAGAATGTGGTTGATGCGCTTGAGCGCCACCATCGCCTTGCCGGTGTCGGTGAGCACCCGGCCCAAGTGCCGCACCGGCCACAACACCATGCCCACCAAGGTGATGAAGGCGAAGAGCTCCCCGACGGTGATGGTGCCCGCCGCCAGGAACGCGCCACCGGCGATCAGGACGATGGTGATCTGCGCCATGCAGAACAGGTCGCTGACGCCCCAATACAGCCCCATCAGCCGATTCATGCGGAAATAGTTGTTCCGGAACGCAGCGTTGCGCTCGCCAAAGCGCTTGATCTCGAACTCCTGCCGAGCGAATGCCCGCACCACGCGAATGCCGGTGAGGTTCTCCTGCAGCACCGCCGTCATGGCCGCCTCGGATTCGTCCACCTCGAGGAACACCCGCTTCACCCGCGTGAAGAACACCACCGCGCCCAAGACGATGAACGGCATCAGACACACCGACAGCATCGCCAGCCGCTCATCGCGCCAGAACAGCATCGGCGTCATGATCGCGAGCAGGAGCACGGCACGGCCAATCTCCACCACCTGCGCCGACAGGAACATACGCACGGTTTCCACATCCGAGCTGCAGCGCTGCACCAGGTCGCCGGTGTCCGCCGTGTCGAAGAACGATGCCGGCAGGTGGTGCAGGCGCTCATAGAGGGCATCGCGCAGCTTTCGGGCGATGGCCTCCGAAGCCATTGACGCCCAGCGACCGCGCAGATAGAGAAAGAGCCCTCCGAGCGCAGTGACGAGCACGCCGGCGAGGGCAGAGACGATCAGATAGGCGATGACCGGTGTGCCGCCGAACACCGACGCAATGGCAAGCGCGGTTTCCGCGAGGCCAGGTGCACCCTGCTCCAGATCGTCGGCGGAAAGGGCGTCGAGCGCATACATCCCCACCAGCGGCGAGGACAGCATGAACAGGTTGCTCACCCCCATCGCCAGCACGGCGGCAAGATAACGCGCCCGCTGGCCGCGGGTGATGAACCATAAGTTTCGAGGTCGGGCCTGGGTCATGACGGTTCCCTGGCTGGACATTGACGTGAAGGGGACGCGCATGTCAGCGCGTCCTGCGCAGGACGGACGAACCCGAGTGGGGTTGCGGTCAGGCTGTTTCGGGCGGCGCCAAGGAAGGACGCATCGCCCAAGGAGTCAGTTCAGCCCGTTCCGCCAGACGGCGGTGCCAGCGATCTGGCAAGACGACACACCCGGGGCGTCACGGCGAATTTGAACATTGTCCATCGGCATCGCTCCCAAGTGCTGTTGGAGAAGGCGGCGCACTATACGCGCCTGATCGGGAATGAACAATGGCTTGTGGCCGGTCGGGTTCCGCGATGGGCGCGCACCTTTGGAGGGAAGGCATGCGGCCTTCCCTTTGGCGCCGAACCGGCGCCTTGTCGGCAGGCGGGCGGCGAGTACGCGCCTGACGGCGCGTAGGGAAGGCAAAATGCCTTCCCTCCAATGCAGAGGAACACGAAACATGCACCTCGGCGCCGTCTCGCCGCCCACACCGGCCAACCCGGCCACGGGTGACCTAACCGAACGCGCCCGCGAGCTTGAAGAGGCCGGCTTCGACAGCCTATGGGCCGTGCAAGCGGCCGGCCGCGGTGGCTTCCTGCCGGATCCGCTGCAAGTGCTTGCCGCGGCTGCTGCCGGCACGACACGCCCAAGGCTCGGCACCGCCGTGTTGCAGTTGCCGCTCTACCCGACCGCGGCGCTCGCGCACCAGCTCCTGTCACTCCAGCATTTCGCCGGGGATCGGCTTTGCATCGGTGTGGGCTGCGGCTCCACAGAGAGCGATTTCCGCATCTTCGAGCAGGATTACGCGAGCCGCTTCGAACAGTTCGACCGCCAGTTGGTGGAGCTGCGGCAACTTCTCACCACCGGCAAGGCGGAAGGCATCGACCTATCGCCACCACAAGCGCTTGCCGGCGGCCCGCCCCTCCTCTACGGCACCTGGGGCAAGCGCGTCGCCCGCGCGGCGACAGAGTTTGCCGGCTGGATCGGCTCGGCTCTCTACCGCAGCGACGAGCAGGTAATCGCCTCGCTCAAAACCTACCGCGAACACGGTGGGAAGCGAGCCATCATCTCCTCCATAGCCATGGGCGCAGGCGATGAGAAGTCCCACCGTGCACGACTCGACACCTTCGCGGAAGCAGGCTTTGACGAGGCAGTAGTAATGCTCCGCCCGGATGGACCGAAGGCCGAGTCGGTGCGCGGCTGGGTCTCGCCAGCCTTAAGCGCACCCGCTGCCTTGGGAGGGCCTTCTTTGGTAGAGGGCCGAATTCCCTACCCGCTGAGGATTCGACTTTCGACGCAGCCCCGAATCCATAGTCAATCGCCGCGCAGTTCCGGCGGCCGAACCTCGACAGCCGCCGCGCTCTCGAACAGCTCCATGATCGCCCAGAGTTCCTTCTCCGCCCAGCCATTGGCAAGACCGGCCACGAACGGTTGTGTGGCCGCCGTTCCCACAGCCAACGGCGCGTCAACGCTTTGCGCCAGTTCGACGGCGAGCTTCATGTCCTTGGCGATGGTGTGAAGGCCCATGTTGGCGGTCTGACCGGGCGGCGGGTCGGCGCTGAGGGTGGTGACACGTTCCACCATGGAGCGGAACATGGGGCTACCGCCGCTGCTTGCGCTGATGACCTCCTTGAGCGTCTCCACCGTCAGTCCCGCCTTCACCCCAAGTGCCAGCGCCTCCATCGCTGCAGCCATGCCGATGCCGGCAAGCAGGTTGTTGACGATTTTCACGGTGGCGCCCGAGCCGGTGCCGCCCACATGGAAGACCTTCTCGCCGAACGCCTGCAGCACCGGCATGGCCTTGTTGAGCGCCGCCCCATCGCCACCCACCATCACCGACAGCGTCCCCTGCTGGCGCTGCTCAATGCCGCCACTCACGGGGGCATCGAGCGCCGTCACGCCCTTGGCGGCAGCCTGCTCTGCGATGCGGTGCACGATGCTTGGACTGATGGTGCTGAGCTCGATGTAGATGTCCCCGGACTTGGCGCCGGCCAGAACGCCATCAGCCCCAAGCGCCACCTCCTCGCTCGCCGCGTTGGACGGCAGCGAAGCCAGCACGATGTCAGACGCCTCGGCGACCTCGCGAGGAGAGGCCGCAACGCTGGCACCATGCCCCGCAAGCTCCTGGCACGGCTCGTCGCGCAAGTCACAAACGGTGAGCTCGAAACCCGCCCGCGCAACGTTGATCGCCATGGGCTTGCCGATGCCGCCAAGCCCGATGAAGCCGATCTTCATTTCATCCTCCGCCATTCCCTATTCGCCGATGCACATTGTAGGGCCGGGGCTTGTCCTCGCCCGGTTTCTCGCATGACGGAAAACTCGTCTCGGTTGGTGCCGGCGCCCTGCTATCGGCGTGGCGTGGGCCCCGCCATCCTCGATACGACCACGCGGTGCGGTTGCCGGCTTGAGTCGCTCGCCTCTAGATCACGCGCCACCAAGGGAGTGCCAGCACGCCCGGGGCGAGCCACTCGATCGAGTTGCCCTCGTGCACAACGATCCCAGCGCGGGTCACGTCGCTGTACTCCCTCTGGAACGAACGGATCCCTGCAGTGTCACGCAAGCGGGGGTTTCGGGTTGCCTTCACCTCAATCGGCAACAACTGGTCACCGTTGTCGATGACAAAGTCCACCTCGTCCCCGGCTACCGTGCGCCAGTAGAGGATCTCCGGGGCTGGGATCCTAGTGTCGCGCCAAGCGAGCAGGTCAGCGAGCACCACGTTCTCGAGATGGGCGCCGGCCGGGGATGGGGTACCGGCGATGTGCAGCGCAAGACCGGTATCGCCCCAGTACAACCGCGGCGACTTGATCAGGCGTTTGCCCCGGTTCACCGAATAGGCGGGCACGCGGACGAGCAGATAGCTGGCCTCAAGCAAGTTCAGATAGCGGTGCGCGGTGGCCTGTGGCAACGCGACGTCGCGGCCTAGCTCGGTCTGGTTCACGAGCTGGCCGAGGCGCAGGCAGGCAGCCCGCATCAGCCGCCGGAAATCCGGGAGGGAGGCAACCGCCGACAGGTTCAGGAGGTCGCGCTCTAGGTAGGTTCGCACATATCCGTCGAACCAGATCGTGCGCTCGGTGTCGTACGAGAGGTGAACTGCCGGCTCGGGGAACCCACCGCGGCGCGCAAGGTCGCGCCAGTCCTCCGGCGGTCCCCGCGACGCGGAAGCGATCTCGACCCACTCCGACTCGTCGTGCTGCAGCAGGTCGCTCCAGATGCCGGCCTGGCCGAGGCCGAGCTGCTCCCGCCGCGTCATTGGCCAAAGGGTGACGTAGCTCGCGCGCCCCGCCAACGACTCCGAGACACGGTTCATCAGCAGTAGGTTGGCCGACCCCGTGAGCAGGAATCTGCCGGCTTCGCGATGCCGGTCGATGTCCATCTTGACGGTGTGCAGGATCTCTGGAGCCCGCTGCACTTCGTCCAGCGTCACGCGACCACCGCCGAGGAGAGTCTCAGGGTCGCGTCTTGCCGTCTCCATGACGTCAAGGTCGTCGAGCGAGTAGTACCTCCGGCGGACATCCAGCGCTTTGGCGAGCGTGCTCTTGCCCGTTTGCCGGGCACCACTCATCACTACGGCAGGCATCACGCCAAGTCGCTCTTCAAGAGTCGTCCGGGCCAGTCTTGGTGCTAGATCATTCATGCCTCGGATGATAATCATTCAAGCTGTGAATGAAAATGATGCAAGGCGAGCTACACACGAGTCCATGCTGGTCACAACATTGAGCGGCATGGGGTCGCCAAACGCCGGGCCGTAGTGTCGCATCGACCGATCTGGCTGAGCTTCGCTATGCCGACGTTGCTGGACAAGGCTAGGCCTCGGTGGAGACCGTCACGTTTCGTCCTTTGCCATCACCACTCGGACGCGGTGGCGGTCGCAGGCCTTTTCGTACGCCCTTTGGGAGATGCGGCCGTCTTCGGCCATTTTTCGGAGTTCCGCGAGCTTGCGTTCCACCTCTGCCTCGCGGCGTTCGCGGGAGGCGTCGATGGGGGTGGGGCCGCCGGTGAGGGGACCGCGGTCCCTGAAGCCGTAGCTTGCCTCGCGGAAGGCGGTCTGTCGGTTCAGGCGGCGGACGGTCAGGTACAGCACTTCGATTGCGAGCAGGAAACCCGCCGTAACTGCGGCCGACTCAGCGCCGGCCAAGAGTGTCGCTTGCGCCACCAAGGCGACGTTCGGCAATTGTGCCAGCCCTGCGAACAGCCAGAGCATGCGCTTCTGGTACGTCCTCGTGTCGGAGTCCGCCTGTGCCTCTGGCGTCTCGTCGTCGCGCTCGGCATCGAGGCGCCAGCCGATGCGGTCGGCTTCGCCGGCGATGTGGCGGAAGAACTGGCCGACGATGACGAAGAAGAGGGCGAGGAGCGCTGGTTTCCAGCCGTGCAGGACTAAGGCCAAGGCCAAGAGAAGCGTATAGCCGGCGGCGATGCCGACGAAGAGTGCGCCCTTGGCGAGGCGTTGCAGGCGCAGGCGAGTGCTCTGACCCGATGCTGCTTCGTTCATTACGCTCCTCCGGCCATCAGGACAACGACCCGGTTTGCGGCTGTTTCGGATGGATGGAACAGCACCACGTCTTCCCGACCGTCGTGGTCCAAGTCGGCCATCATGGAGTTGAGCTCGTTGCTGGGGAGGTCCACCGTGACGTGCTGGGGCTCGCCGGCGAACGGGTCTGGCCCCTCGCCACCGATGTGTACCGACAGCCGGTCCCAGCGATTGCCGGTGAGAAGGTCCGAGCGGCCATCGCCGTCTATGTCGCCGATCAGCACCAAGGGAAACAGCACGCCGCGCTTGTCGAAGGGAGCGAAGCGGGTTCGCACGCGGCGGACGGCATCGGGTTCGGAGGGATAGGCGTTGTCGCGCAAGCGGTAGAGGGCGAGGTCGATGGTGATGGACTTGCCGACCATCGCCCGCGTCATGCCGCCGAGGCCCGTATCCACTGCGGCCAGGGCGAAGTCCGTCGCGCCGTCGCCGTCGATGTCGAGATAGCGCTGGGTCGCATAGCCCCATGCGAGGCCGCCGGCGGGGCCAGGTGTCGCGACCACCGTGTCGGGCGTGGCCGCGAAGGTGGTTGCACCCGGTTCCGGCCGTCCGAAGTGAATGCCGAACGTCCCGCGCAGGCTGAACACGCGCCGGCCGGAAAAGGAGACGGTGACGAGGTCCGCCACGCCGTCTCCGTTGAGGTCGTGGAAGCCGTGCAGGACGGTGTAGTCGAAGCGACCGCCGAGGCCGAGCAGGAGCGACGGCACGCCGCGGTCGCCGAACTGGAAGGCGAGCGCATAGGTGCCGTCGAAATCGAACTCCACATTAGTGGCGAGTTCCCGGGGCGTCGCACCGAAGCTGCCATCGGTGTTCTGGCTATGCAGCTCGAAATGGTCTTCGTTCCAGAACAGGAGGTCTTGGCGGCCGTCACGGTCATAGTCCAGCCGGTGGATGCGCCCGAGATACCACGGGATGTTCTGCACCGTGATGCCGACTTCCCTGTAGGTGCGTTCGTCGCCGTATGCCTTCTCCATCAGGTGCGGCTCCCTTGGCCCAAGTCGAACGGGAGTGCCAAACGTGCCATCCGCCTTCTGCATGGCCATCCAAAAGCCATCGGCATCCGGCATCACGAGGTCGTCGAGACCGTCACCGTTCAGGTCTACCGTCACGTCGACGCGGGGAAGACCACCGCCTTCGGGGGCTCGCACATGGAGCGGGAAGGGCACGAAGGCGCGGTCGCGGGCCTGGTGGACGTCGATAATGGCAAGGCCGCCGTCCCGATAGAGTACAGGGTGATCGCGGCCGTCCAACTGCAGGACATCCACGAACGCCACCTGGCCCTCAGCCGCCGCCCCCGCCACGAACCGCCACTCGCCGGCCTTGAGCTGGAGAATCCTTACGAGGACGCCGCCGCCCACGCGCTCCAGCACGGCGATTTCCGCGCTCTGTGGGTCGGTGAACGAACCGGGCACGATGGTCTGATGCTCTGCAATGCCGGTGTCGATTTCGTGGAGCTGGAAGGGGCAGACCTCCTCTCCGGCCACGGCGGCGATGCTGCCGAACGTTGCCAAAAGCGTGGACAGAGCCTTGCCAAGATGCATGTTCATGGCGTTTCTCCTTGCGATGGATGTGCTGGTACATTCGCCTCATGGACTAGCATTTGCAACCACCACCGCGAAAGTGTCATTGTACTAGCATCTTGGTACTACATGGTGATACCCATGTCCCAATCGATGAGGATCGTCGGCGCGCTGAAGCGGGCCCTCAAGGCTCGCGGCGTCTCCTACGCCGACGTGGCACGGCAACTCAAGCTCTCGGAGAGCAGCGTGAAGCGGCTCTTCTCCACCGGCGCATTCTCCCTCGCCCGCCTCGAAGCGGTGAGTGAACTGGCGAACGTTGATCTCCTTGAACTCGCCCGTCTCGCCGACGAGCAGCGCCTTCGGGTGCCGTCTCTCACGATCGAACAGGAGCGCGAGGTGGTGAACAATCCGGCGCTGCTGCTGGTTTCCGTCTGTGTGCTGAACCGATGGTCGTTCGAGCGGATTCTGGCGCGCTACCGGTTCACCGAACCGCAGCTGATTGGCCTGCTCGCTCGCCTCGACCGCATGGGCGTCATAGAACTCTTGCCCGGCAACCGCATTCGTCTGCTCATCACGCGCAACTTCGCCTGGCTGCCGGACGGGCCGATCCATCGCTACTTCGTCGAGCACATCCAAGGAGACCTCTTGGCCGGCCCCTTCGACCCGGATCGAGACCTGCACCGGTTCGCCTGGGGCATGCTCTCGGCAGAGTCCGCCGCGCAGCTTCGCGTCAGGCTCGCCGAAGCAATGGACGAGTTCGACGAACTCACCCGCAGCGACGAGGTGCGTGCCGATGCCGCCGCCACCGGCACGTGCCTACTGGTCGCCTTGCGCGAATGGGAACCGAATGCCTTCCGCACGATGCACCGCAGCGAGGTTGCCTGAGCCCGCTTGGGGCGCAGTGCGGTGAACCCTCACCCACCGAGAGCGCGGACGCAATCTCGGCAGACGGGTTCCACGGCGCAGCCCCGAGGCTTATAGCCGCCGCCTATCGCCGGTGCTACAGTCGCCGGCTTCTGCGCCGCGCCATCGGCATGGCGTCCGCACAGGGCGGCGCCATCACAAAGCAAGACGCGAAGACACGGGAGGGAACATTGGAAGACAACGTCGGCTGGTGGCTCACGAAGCGGGCGTTTCTGACGCCGCATCGAGAGGCGTATGTGGACAGCCACACCGGGGAGCGGCTCGATTTCGAGCAGTTGAACCTGCGCGCCAACCGGGTGGCGAATGCCTTCCTCGGCGCCGGCATCGCCAAGGGCGAGCGGGTGGGGCTCTTGATGATGAACAGCCCCGAGTTCGTCGAGGCATTCTTCGCGCTAGGCAAGATCGGCGCGGTCGTGGTTCCGCTCAACTGGCGCCTCGTGGGAGATGAGCTCGAGTTCATCCTCAAAGACGCCGGTGTCACTCGACTCATCTTCGACGACGACTTCGCCGAGCTCGTGGCGGATCTGCATTCTCGAGGCGACCGCACCGACATTCACCAATGGCTCCAGCTCGAAGGCGCCGGCGAAACCGCGCATTTCGCGGAACCGTACCGAGCCTTCCGCGACGCTGCCGCCGATGACGAACCTGCCATCGGCGCCGGCGCCGACGACATGCTCTACATCATGTACACCTCCGGCACCACGGGCCTCCCCAAGGGTGTGGTGCACACCCACTCCACCTCCATCTGGGCCTGCATCACCATCGCCGCCACCACCTACTACCGCGAGGACGACCGCTTTCTCTCGCCCCTGCCCATGTTCCATGTCGGCGCACTCACCCCCATCGCGGTGAACGTCTATCGCGGCGTCACCAGCATCGTCATGCGCAGCTTCGATCCGGTGCGCGCGTGGGAACTCGTTCAGGAAGAGAAGGTGAGCATCGCGGTGGCCGTTCCGGCGATGCTGAACTTCATGCTGCAGGTGCCAGACCTCTCCCGTTACGACTTCTCAAGCTGGCGCTGGTGCCTCTCCGGCGCCGCGCCGGTGCCGGAGTCGTTGATCGAGGAGTACGCCAAGATCGGCATCGAAGTGCATCAGATCTACGGCCTCACGGAGTCGTGCGGTCCGGCAGCCCTCATCGACCCGGAAAACGCGCTCAAGCGCATCGGCTCCACCGGCAAGGCGTTCTTCCACACCGACCTTCGCGTCGTCCGTCCAGACGGCACGGACTGCGACGCCGACGAGGCCGGCGAAGTGCTGGTGGCGGGGCCGCATGTCATGCGCGAGTACTGGAATCGCCCGGAAGCCACGGCGGAAACGCTCGTGGACGGCTGGCTGCACACCGGCGATGTCGCCCGCATGGACGCCGACGGCTTCGTTTACATCGAAGACCGGATCAAGGACATGGTGATCTCCGGCGGCGAGAACATCTATCCCGCCGAGATCGAGAAGGTGCTGCAGGAGCATCCGAACATCTCCGAGGCGGCCGTCATCGGCCAGCCAAGCGAGAAATGGGGCGAGTCGCCGTTCGCGGTGGTGGTGAAGACCGACCCGGCCCTGACGGAGGCCGACGTGGTGAACTTCTGCCAAGGACGGCTTGCGGGCTACAAGCAGCCCAAGGGGGCGGCGTTCGTGGAGACGATTCCGCGCAACCCAAGCGGCAAGATTCTGAAGCGCCTCCTGCGCGACCAGTTCCCCGGCCCGGCGCCGGTGTAGCTGAGACGTCCGTGGAACTGGACGAACTCACCGAGCGACTGGCGCCGTTCGCGGCGGCCCGATACGGCCGCGAGGACGTCGCCATCGAAGGCGTTCACACCATGCCCGGCCATGCCGGTTTCTCGTGGGGCTTCGACGTGGTTCTGGGCGAGGGTCCGGATGCAGGCCGGGAGTCGTGGTTCATTCGGCTGCCGCCGCCGAACGTCAACTGGCGCGGCACTGCCGACGTGCTGCGCCAGGTGGAAGTGCTGAACGCCTTGGACGGAACCGACGTGCCGCATTGTTCGGTGCAGTGGTCAGGCGCAGACCTCGAGTGGTTCGGCTGCCCCTACTTCGTCGTGCCGAAGCTCGAAGGCGACGTGCTGCGCTTGGGCCCCGGCGAGTGGACGGACGAGCTGCCAGACGAGATCAAGCACGACATGGGCCGCCAGGTGATGCAGGCGCTGGCCGGCATCCACGCGGTGGATCACGCCAAGACGCCGTACCTCGGCGACCCGGTGCCATTCAACGAAGACGTGGAGCGCTGGGATCGCTTCTTTGAGCGCGCCGCAGATCCGGAACTGCTCGCACGCGCACCCGATTGCCGCCGCCGTCTGCTCGAAACGCTGCCGGAAGACGCCCCGGTGGGCATCTTCCACGGCGACTTCCAAACCTCCAACGTCTTCTTCGAGCCCCCACCCGCGAACGGCGAACCGCCGAAACTCTTGGCAGTAATCGACTGGGAACTCACCGGCATCGGTGCCACCCTGAACGACGTTGGCTGGATCTGCACCTTCAGCGACCGAGCAGCCTGGGCCGCCAACCCCGACGGCGGCGCCGCCCCCCGCCCATCGTTCCTGGACCCGGACACGCTAATGTCCCTGTACGTCGAAGCTTGGGGCAAGCCCTTGCCCAACCTCAGCTGGTTCCGAGCGCTGGCGGCCTACAAGTTCGCCATCATCACCGGCTTCAACCTAAGCCTCCACCGCCGCGGCAAGCGCGTGGACCCAAGCTGGGAGATCACCCGCCTTTCCATGCCCACCCTAATCGACCGGGCGCTGGAGCTTTTGGGCTAGACCGCCAGTCGGACCTCGACGGCCCGTTGGAGGATGGATGGCGAAGCGCATCCAGACTTGTCGCCTGCCGACGCTTCCGTTAAATTCACCGTAAATTTGACGGAAGAACCGACACCAATGTACGCTCGTCTGCTGTCATTGCCGAGCCAGAGCTTCTTCCTGTTCGGTCCACGCGGGACGGGTAAGTCCATGTGGCTCTCGCATGTCCTCCCAGACGCCGCCTTGAACATCGACCTGCTGCGGTCCAGCACCTATTTGGCCTACAAGCGCGACCCGTCCCTGCTCGGGCGCGAGGTTGCAGCGCTGCCGCCCGGCTCGTGGGTCGTCATCGATGAAGTGCAAAAAGCGCCGGAACTGCTCGACGAGGTACATGCACTGATGTTCGCGAGCGGTCACGACACTAGATTCGCGCTGTCTGGGTCGAGTGCAAGAAAGCTGAAGAAGTCCAATGCCAACATGCTCGCAGGCCGGGCGTGGTCCAAGAGGATGTTTCCCCTGAGCGCTTTGGAAACGTCCGAGGACTTCCGCCTCGAGGAGGCGCTCCGCTATGGCCAAATGCCGCTCCGGATCAATGCGGCCAGCACGGCAGACCAGGTTGAGTTTCTGGACGCCTACGTCGAGACCTACCTTCGGGAGGAGATCTGGCAGGAGGCACTTGTCAGGAATCTTGATGCGTTTCACCGCTTCCTCTCGGTTGCGGCGGTCGTCAACGGCCAGATTCTCAATCTCAGCAACATCGCCCGAGACGTGGGCGTGGCCCGCTCCACCGTCCAAGGCTACTTCAGCATTCTCGAAGATACGCTGATCGGCTGGCAGCTGCCCGCCTGGCGCAAGCGCGCCAAGGTCAAGGAGGTTGCCCACCCCAAGTTCTATCTTTTCGACTGCGGCGTGCAGCGTGCCTTGGCTGGGCTGCACCGTGACAAGCCCTCTCGGGGCGAGCGTGGCGTCCTGTTCGAGACTTGGCTGCTGAACGAGTTTCGAGCGCTCAACGCCTACGGTTCGCACGGTGCGGAGATGTTCTATTGGCGAACGGAATCCGGCAACGAGGTGGACTTGATCTTCAAGCGCGGAGCGTGGGCGACCGGCATCGAGATCAAGTCCACCACGACGTGGAACGACCGCTTCAACAAAGGACTTCGCACACTGCTTGACGCTGGCGACATCGACCATGCCTTCGGCGTGTACGCGGGCGAGCGTGAACTACGCTTCGGCGACATTCGCGTGTTGCCTTACCAAAAGGCTCTGCAAGCGGCTTGGCAGGGCGATTTCATTGCCGAAGCCCGCAATGGCCATAGCAGCCCGGATGGAGGGCAGCATGTCCTCTAGGGCAGCAGGGGTACCGCGCCCTGGCCGGCGAGGCGCCGAAACTCTTGGCCGTGATCGACTAGGAACTGACCGCGCGAGGCGCGCCGCCTCCGCCTAGGAGCAAGAGCAATGGCGTTTCGCCCTCGTTAGCGCCGGAGGGGCTACGATGTTCCCGAACGCATTTCAGTCGAGAGAATGTTGACCAGCGAAGCAGGACAGCGGATAGCAGGAGTGGCGGCGTTTTGCGCCGCGCTGGGCCTGATTTTCGGCGTGCCGGTGTTCGGGCAAGCATCGGCGGCTGGTGGTGGAGCGGATGACGCAGGCAGGACCGTCACCGTTCAAATCCGCCAAGGCGCTGTTCAAGGTGTCGAGCAGGATGGGGCTCTTCGCTTTCTTGGCATTCCCTACGCCGCGCCGCCTGTCGGCGCTGCCCGGTGGCTGCCGCCGGCGCCGGCTTCTGCGCATGACGGCACGCTTGAGGCAATGGACTACGGGCCGGTATGTCCTCAGCCGCGAGCGGAAAGCGCCGACGAGGATTGCCTCACCGTCAACGTTTGGACTCCCGTGGCCGACGATGCCGTTCGCCCTGTGATGGTGTGGCTGCACGGCGGCGGGTTCCGCGCCGGATCGGGCGCCATCCCGGGCGAGCTGTTCGCCCAAGAGGGCATCGTGGTCGCCTCGATCAACTACCGGCTCGGCCCGCTCGGCTTCCTCGCCCATCCGGCGCTCGATCGCCCCGAAGCCAACTTCGCCCTCATGGACATGGTGCTGGCGCTGACTTGGGTGCGCGACAACATCGCGGCCTTCGGCGGCAACCCCGATCAGGTGACCATCTTCGGCATCTCTGCCGGCGGCATGGCCGTGAGCCTGCTTCTCGCGAGCGACGCTGCCGCCGGCCTCTTCCACGGCGCCATCTCGCAAAGCGGCTACGGCGCGTGGGCGTTGCCGAGGACATCGAGCGCTCCCACACCGGCGCCGCTCGGGATGGGACTCGATGCCGCACCCAACGCGGTGACGATGGGCAAGGAGCTCATCGCCCGCGTCTCAAACGACGCCACCACAGCCGCAGACCTCCGCGCTCTCGACGCCGATGCCTTGGTGGCCGCGCTGCAAGGCTTCCAGCTACCCATTGTCGATGGCGTCACCCTCGTTGAAGAGCCGGGCATCATCGCCCTCCGAGGCGATGCCAACCCCGTGCCCGTGATCGCCGGCGGCAACAGCTTCGAAGGCAGCGTGATGCCCGCCTCCGGCGTCTCCGCCAGCCAATACCAGGCCTGGTGGGGCGACGACTTCCCCGCCGCGAAGGCCGCCTACGCCACCGACTTCGCCGTCAGCTACGAACGCGGCATCCAGAGGATGTTCGGCGACAACCGCTACCTCTTGGCAGCCCATGCACTCGCCGAAGGCATGACCAAGGCCGGTTCCCCAGCGTGGCTCTACTACATAGACTTCCCCGCCACCCCACCCGTGGAAGACTCCCC
>VXSY01000016.1 GCA_009837725.1 Gammaproteobacteria bacterium
CTTCGCTACCCTGCAGCAGGCTGCCTGATGTCCGAGATGTCCTGAACCCGTACAGGGGATTGCCCTCGCACATTGAAAGGCTCCGGCGCAACCGGGAATCAAGCCCATCGCAACCTATCGGGACATCTTGGAGCAGCTCGCCACCGCGGTGGTGGTGGTCGCGCGCCCTAGCGGGCGCGTTGGAAGTTTCGCTGGCGCGAAACTTCTGGGCGGCGCGAAGGAGAGTGGCACCTCCCCGAGCGAGGACGCATCTCTTGCGGAGGCGTTCTGCATCACCTATCTGAATCAGGCGGCGCAGTCGCTGTTCGGCCACAGCGACGGGGCGCTGGTAGGGCGGCGCATCGAAGAGGTGCTGCGCGATCCCAACGCCACGCCGCAGGAACTCGCGGGCGTGCTGGAAACCGGCCAGGCCTTCACCAAGCGCGCCGCCAATCTCGTGCTCGGCGGCAGCACGGTGCGGCTCGACTACTCCATCGAGCCGCTTTCGGACACCGAGCTTCTGCTGGAACTGAAGCCCCAGGACCGGTTCCTGCGCATCGACCACGACGAACGCCAGGTGTCGTTGCAGGAAACCACCCGCAAGCTGGCGCGAGGGCTCGCCCACGAGGTGAAGAACCCGCTCGGCGGTATTCGCGGTGCGGCGCAGCTTCTCGCCCGGCAGCTTGGCAACGAGGAACAGCGTGAATACACCAGTGTCATCATCGAGGAGACGGACCGGCTGCGCTCCCTTGTGGATCGCATTCTTGGCCCAAGCGACGAACCGCACTTCGATGCCGTCAACGTCCACGACGTGATCGAACGGGTGGTGCGCCTGCTCGAAGCGGAACGACCGGCCGAGGTGACGTTCAAGCGCGACTACGATCCGAGCGTGCCCGAGGTGGAGGGAGACCTGGGCAAGCTGGTGCAGGCCACTCTGAACGTGCTGAAGAACGCCTTCGCGGCGGTGGTGGAGGTGCCGGAACCGACCATCGTGTTGCAGACGCGGTCGGTGCGGCAGTTCACCATCGGTTCGGTGCGGCACCGGCTGGTGGCCAACATGAACTTCATCGACAACGGGCCGGGCATCCCTGCCGACATCGAGGGCCGGCTCTTCTATCCCATGATCAGCGGCCGTCCGGATGGATCGGGGCTGGGCCTCGCCATCACCCAAACCATCGTCGGCCAGCACAACGGCGTGATCGAGCACGAGAGCCAGCCCGGGCGAACGGCGTTCTCCTTCTATCTGCCGGTGAAACAGGTACAGGGTCCGAATGGCAGTACAAGGCAGTTGCCGAAGCGAACTGCCGACGCGCCGGCACGGCGCGCGAACGCGCCGGCACGGCGCGCGAACGCGCCGGCACGGCGCGCGTGAGGGGAGCATCCCGATGTCGAGCAATGAAGTGTGGGTGGTGGACGACGACAGCTCCATTCGCTGGGTGCTGGAACGGGCGCTGTCGCAGGCCGGCTACCCATGCCGCGTCTTCGCCGCCGCGGACGAGCTGATCGAGCGCCTCGACATCGACGCCCCAGCGGTGGTGCTGACGGACTTGCGGATGCCGCAGACGGGGGGCCTCGCGCTCCTCTCCGTGCTGGCCGAACGCCTGCCGGACATCCCGGTCATCGTCATGACGGCGCACTCCGACCTCGACAGTGCGGTCAGTTCCTACCAGGCCGGCGCCTTCGAGTATCTGCCCAAGCCCTTCGATGTGGACGACGTGGTGGGCACGGTGGCACGGGCGATCGCACTCGGCAGGGAACGGGCACAATCCGCGCAGGACGCGCCGCCGATAGACGGCGGGCAGGAGATCATCGGCAAGGCACCGGCGATGCAGGAGGTGTTCCGCGCCATCGGCCGGCTGTCGCAGTCCAACATCACCGTGATGATCGAGGGCGCGTCCGGCACGGGCAAGGAACTGGTGGCGCAGGCCCTCCACAACCACAGTCCCCGGGCCAGGCACGCCTTTGTGGCGCTGAACATGGCCGCCATCCCGCACGACTTGATCGAGTCCGAGCTCTTCGGCCATGAGCGCGGCGCCTTCACCGGCGCGCGTGACCAGCGCATTGGTCGCTTCGAGCAAGCCGACGGCGGCACGCTGTTTCTCGACGAGATCGGCGACATGCCAGCGGACGCCCAGACCCGCCTCTTGCGGGTGCTGGCCGAGGGGGAGTTCTATCGCGTCGGCGGGCGAACCAGCGTGCGGACGAACGTGCGCATCATCACCGCGACGCACCGTGATCTCGCTAGCCTCGTGGCCGAAGGACGCTTCCGCGAAGACCTCTATCACCGCCTCAACGTCATCCGCGTGCACGTGCCGACCCTCGCCAAGCGCGCCACAGACATTCCGATGCTGGCGACGCACTTCCTCGCGAGCGCGGCGCACAATCTCGGCGGCGAGGCAAAGGTGATCCTGCCGGAGACGATGGAGTTCCTCATGCGCCTGCCGTGGCCAGGCAACGTGCGTCAGCTAGAGAACACCTGCAATTGGCTAACCGTAATGGCACCGGGTCGGGACGTTCACATCGGCGACCTGCCGCCCGAACTCACGGCCGAGCAAGACGGTCACTCCGGGCAGGGCGACTGGGAAGCGATGCTGCGTGCCTGGCTGCAGGAACGCCTCGCCCGTGGCGAGTCCAACATCCTCAGCGAAGCCATGCCCGCCTTCGAAACCACCCTGATCCAAACCGCTCTCGAACACACCGGCGGCCGCAAACGCGACGCCGCCGTCCTCTTGGGCTGGGGCCGCAACACCCTGACGAGAAAACTGGCGGAGTTGGGCCTCAAGAGCTGAAGGGGCGTTCCGGACGGGTGGCGGTCCTGGGCCCGGCGTTGGGCAGGCCTTACGCCGCCAAGTTCGGTGGCGGAGTGAAGCCGCCGATTTCCTGGGCGATGAGGCGGGCACACTCAATGGTCTTGCGATCGCGGTACGGGGCGCCGACCACTTGGATGCCGATGGGGAGGCCCTCGCTCGATGGCCCCGTTGGCAGCGCGGTGCTTGGCAGGTAGGAGGCGATGACGACTCCTGACCAGAAGATCGACTCCATGTAGGGCCGCGCTTCGCCATCGACGATGGTGCTGCGCTCGGCGAACGGGGCGTGGTCGTGCGGGATGGCGGGCACGGCGAACTGCGGGCAGATGAGCACGTCCCAGTCGCGGAAGAAGGCGTCCCAGGCGCGCCGCATTCGTTCGCGGCGGAAGTCGTGGCGAATCCAGTCGCGGTGGCTCATCACGGAGGCTCGCGCGGCGACTGCATCGGCCGATTGGTCCTCGGGGTCGAGCTTCTCCACGCGCTGGCGAATCCTCTCGATCTGCGCCGCCGGCTGGCCGCTCGACATCACGGCGGTGAGCAGATTCTGATACACGAGATGCGCCTTGCGCACATCGAAGTCAGGGCGTGCCGTGTCCGACACGGTCGCACCGAGGCGCGCCAGCGTGTCTGCCACCATGCGGACGCGCGCCTGGGTTTCCGCGCTCACCGGCGCAATGTCGTCGGTGGGCCAGACCGCGACGCGAAGGTCGGCCAGCGACTTGAAGCCGGGCTCCGGCAAGGCGAGCTGCCAGCCGGTGGCCTCGCGCTCGGTGGGCCCGGCCATGATGTCGAGGGCGAGGGCGAGATCCTCGGCGGAGCGGGCGAGGGGGCCGCAGACGGAGAGGTCTGGGTCCGGCACGTGCGGCACGATTTCGTGTCCGGACATCGGCACGATGCCCCACGTCGGCTTGTGACCGAAGACGCCGCAGAAATGCGCTGGCGTGCGGATGGAACCGCCGATGTCGGAACCTGCCTCCAAGCCGCTGAATCCTGCCGCCACGGCTGCGGCACTGCCGCCGGACGAACCGCCGGGCGTGCGCTCGGTGTTCCACGGGTTGTTGGTGGTGCCGTAGATGGGGTTGTAGCTCTGCACGTCGGCGAGGTCCACGGGCACGTTGGTCTTGCCGAGGAAATGGGCGCCAGCGGCGCGAAAGCGGCTCACCGCCAGGCCATCGGCGTCGGCGACGTTGTCGCGCTGCGCCTCGATGCCCCATGTCGCTGGCGTCCCGGCCATGACATAGGACTCCTTGATGGTGAGGGGGACACCGTGCAAGGCTCCGAGGCTTTCGCCCCGAGCCAGGGCGGCGTCCGCGACCGCAGCCTCTTCGAGCGCCTGCTCGAACCTTCGCACCACGACGGCGTTGAGGGCACCGTCATGGCGCTCGATGCGCTCGATGTAGTGGCGCGTGAGTTCCACCGAACTCAGTTCCTTGCGGCGCAAGAGCTCGGCAAGTTCGGTGGCGGGTCGGAACGCAAGCTGCTCGGACATGGATGGCTTCCCTTGGCGAGGTGCGAGAGACGCAAGCCTACCAGCGTGCCACGAGGTGAAGGCGCGCCCTTGCGGGCGCGCGGGTGGTTGGGTTGGCGCTCTTGATCCCATGCGCGCCTACAATCCCCGTCGCCGTTCCTCAAGGCGCTACCCAAGGCAGGGCGCCCAAGGACAGAACGCGAGATGCGCGAGCAAGTGGCAACTAGCCGCTACGACTACATCATCGTCGGCGCCGGCTCTGCGGGCTGCGTGCTGGCGAATCGCCTCTCGGCGTCTGGTTCGCTGCGCGTGCTGCTCATCGAAGCCGGTGGTCACGACCGCAGCGCGGTTTTGCGAATGCCCGCCGCTTTCGCCGAAGCGATGAAGCGGCGGCGCAGCAACTGGGGCTACGTCACGGAACCGGAACCGGGGCTCGACGGCCGGCGGCTCGATTGCCCGCGCGGCAAGGTGCTGGGCGGCTCGTCGTCCATCAACGGCATGGTGTATGTGCGCGGGCACCGGCGCGACTTCGACCAGTGGGAAGCGCGCGGCGCCGCCGGCTGGAACTACGGCAACTGCCTGCCCTATTTCCGCCGTGCCGAGACATGGCAGGGCGGTGCCGATGACTTTCGTGGTGGCGACGGCCCGCTGCGCACGACGCTCGGCAGCCAGTACGAGCGCAATCCCCTCTACGGCGCCTTCATCGAGGCTGGATTGCAGGCTGGCTACCCGCACACCGAGGATTGCAACGGCCGCTCCCAGGAGGGCTTCGGCGCGTTCCAGATGACTGTGGACGGCGGCGTGCGCGCTTCGGCGGCGCGCGCCTATCTGCAACCGGCAGCGCGGCGGACGAACCTGGAAGTGGTCACGAATGCAATGGCCGACAGGCTGGTGCTCGACGGCAAGACTGCCGTGGGCGTCACGTTCCGGCGCGGCCGTCGCTCCGTCACGGCAACCGCGAGGCGGGAGGTCATCCTCGCGGCTGGCGCCATTGGGTCGCCGGTGCTCCTGCAACGTTCGGGCATCGGTCCCGCCGATGTCTTGGCGGATGCTGGGGTTACGTTGCGCCACGAACTGCCTGGCGTCGGCGAGAACCTGCAGGATCACCTCGAGGTCTATTGCCAGTACCGCTGCCGCCAGCCCATCACGCTGAACGGCTGGCTGAACGCACTCGGCAAGGCGTGGATCGGCTTGCGCTGGGCCCTCGGCACGGGCGGACTCGGCAGCACCAATCACTTCGAGGCCGGCGCATTCGTGCATTCCTCGAAGGCCGCCGAGTGGCCGGATGTGCAGTTGCACTTTCTGCCGGCCGCGGTGCGCTACGACGGTCGCCAGGCGCTGCGTGGCCATGGATTTCAGGTGCATTTGGGGGCAAACAAGCCCTTCAGTCGCGGCACCGTAGCGATCGTGTCGGCGCGGCCGGAAGATGCCCCTCGCATTCGCTTCCAATACCTCACCGACGAGCGGGACTTGCGCGTCTGGCGCGATTGCATGCGCCTGACCCGGCAGGTCATGTCGCAGCCGGCGCTCGCCGCCTACCGAGACGAGGAACTGCAGCCGGGCGGGGCCCTCACGAGCGATGCGGAGATAGACCGCTGGGTGCGCGAAAACGCCGAAAGCGCCTACCACCCGTGCGGCGCCTGTCGAATGGGTGCGGCTGAGGATGACCGCGCGGTGGTGGACCCGCAATGCCGGGTGCGCGGTCTGGCCGGGCTGCGTGTGGTCGATTCTTCCGTTTTCCCCACAATCACCAACGGCAATCTCAACGCTCCCACCATCATGGTCGCCGAACGTGCCGCCGACATGATCCTCGGTAGGCCTCTTCTGGCATAGACCACCACCCGCTAGACCTTGAGCCGCACCGGACGGCAGGTCGCGTTGGCTGGCGCGTTCGTTACACTCGCTGACGAGCGCCGCGACGGAGTGCGGTAAGGGAGGAAGCATGAAGTTCGGGGTCTGTGTCGCCACCAACATCAACGATTGGCAGCTTTTGGTTCACGCCGAGAACGAGGGCTTCGACCACGGCTGGGTGCCCGACTCGCAGATGATCTGGTCGGATTGCTACGCCACGCTCGCCTTGGCGGCGCATCACACCTCCACCATCCGTCTCGGCACCGGCGTCGCCATCGCCGGCACCCGCATCGCGCCGGTTACCGCCCACTCCATCGCCTCCATCAACCGCATCGCGCCGGGGCGCGTCTTTCTCGGCATCGGCACCGGCCACACCGCCATGCGGGTGATGAACTTCAATCCCATGAAGGCGCCGCCGTTCCGCGAATACTTGCGGGTGGTGCGCGCCCTGCTCGACGGCGAGGAGGTGGAGTTCACCCTGAACGGCGAAACCCGCACCATCGAGATCATCCACAAGGAACTCGGTTTCATCGACACCGAGCACCGCATCCCCATGTATGTCGCGGCGAATGGCCCGCTGGCGCTCAGGGCGGCCGGAACCTACGGCGACGGGCGCATCTCCGGCGGTGCGGAGTCCGCGGACGCATTCCGCGCCAGCATGGCAAGGGTGCGGCGGGGCGCCGAGGAGGCCGGCCGGGATGCAGACGCCATGCACACCGCCGAGCTCACTTTCGCCTGCATTCTCGAACCCGGCGAAGGGCTGGACTCAGGTAGGGTCATCGATGAGTGCGGCTCGATGGTGTCGAGCCGCCTGCACGGGCTGTGGGAGGCGGTGCAGCTACGCGGCAACGAGGACTTCATCGGCGACGACATCCGCGACGTGTGGGAGCAATATCGCGACTATGTGGCGGGCTTCAACGTGCCGCGCGAGGCCGCCGGCCAGCTCGTCCACCGCGGCCATTGCACCTATCTGCCGGCCGAGGAGCGTCGCTTCGTGACGCCGGCGATGATTCGCGCCAGCGGTGCCCTCGTCGGTACGCCGGAGCAGATTCTCGCCATGCTGCGCGAGAAGGAAGCGAACGGCCTCAAGGAGGTGGTTTTGCTACCGCCGATGGCCATCGCCCGCGACAACCTCACGCGGTTC
>VXSY01000058.1 GCA_009837725.1 Gammaproteobacteria bacterium
CCCTTGAAGCCCCGCGCCCGCAGGCCCCTGTACCCGAGGCGGTGCAGCGTCTCCGCCGCCTGGGCGAGAACGTACCGCCGGCCGCGGCGGGTGCCGTGCGAGCCCTGCCGGTCGCCCTCCAGCAGGCGCAGCAGGTCGAAGTGCAGCTGCCGCATCGTCCCGCTCCTCGAGTTCGGTTTCGTCCCTAGGCCGCACGCCGGAGGCCGTTTCGATCAGAAAGCTAGGGACGACGACTCCAGCCGTCAACGACGGCGTTCTTACCAACGCGGTACGCCCTCAGGCATCGAACAGGTGCGTCGCCCATTCCGCAACCGCTGGGTAATGCGCCAGGTCGAGCACGAACTCCTGCCCCCTCGACACGCTTTGCAGGAAGCAGCGATCCCCTCCGACGAGCCGCCAGCGGTCGGGCTTGCCGTGGTGACTGAGCGGGACCCTCCCCCGACTGGGGAAGAACGCCGCAGGCAACTGCCACTGCGACGGGCCCGCCGCGCCCGGCGCCGTCAGGACAAGAGGTGCGTCAATCTGCGGAAAGATCCCCGCACCGGGCGCGTCGGCGCGTTCACCGGGGAGACACAGGCGGCTGGCCGCGACGTACAGGGTGTTGTTCGCGCCGCGGTCGCCGCGGAAATGCGGGTGGTAGCGCGCCCAGGGCAGCGCATCCGCAGCCAGCGAGTCCACGGCGTGCAGTTCGCCAACCTGCAGCCAGCCCCAGAGAATGTGCCGCGCCGGCGACCGACTCACGAATCGCCAGCCGCCCCGCCCCTGCTCGACGCGGCGGAAGAGCCCGAAGAACAGGAAGAGATCGCCCGGCCCCACGCCCTGCCTGCGCAAGTGCCCCTGGGCTGAACCCGTCTGCCCAAACACCGGCCGCCACCCGCCTTGCCGTGGAAGGGCCTGCCGCTCGACGTCGGGGTCCAGGTGCGCATGGTGCGTTCGCCGCCTTGGGTCGCCCGTGAGATCGGCAACAAGCTGCCCGACGTTCACCCCCTGCCACTCGAGTTCCGCGTATGGAATGTCGGAGGCCCTGTCCGGTATCGGCAGGGAGTGCATGCTGCCGTCCGGCATGATCGGGCTCGGACAGCCGCCGCTGGCCGAGTCGAACCCCTTCCGGCTGAGAATCAGGCGCATCGTGAAGGATTGGCCCCGCCAGCCCTTGGCCACTTGTGCGGTTGCCCTTGACGACCGGTCGGGTAGTTGGCGCGCATGTACCTCAGAAACCGCTCGGCCAGTGCCGAGCAGGACCTCTGACCGTAAGCCGCTTGCCTTCGCGGCACGTTGGGCCGAACGTCCAGGGGCACCGCAGGCGCGCTTTCACCGAAGTAGTAGAACTCGTCCGAGACCAGCACGAACTGGCCGGCCACGTCCCTTTCGCGATCCCGCGCGACGTGGTTGGGGTTCGCGAGCTGCTCGAAGTCCGCCGCAGCCACCGCGCCGGCTCTGCGGGGGCGGTAGATGTTGTCGCCCGCCTTGGCCTCCGGTCCGCGTTTGCCCATGTCCGGAATCTTGTCTCCAAAGCGCGGATCGCGGAAGTAGTCCCGGAGGAGCAGCTTCTCGGACACGCGCATGAGATAGACCAGACGTTCGGAGCCAACCTCGTGCCCCGCCAGGCCCCTAGACGTGAATCCCGCGACCCAGTCGCCCTCTCGGGCTGCCCTGCGGATCCCCGGCTTGCAGGTCGCAAGAGTCAGCGTGCAGCCGAACGGATTCGGCGCGAAGCCCGTGTCGACCACCATCTTGTAGCTGCACAGCCGCATCGAGACAGTCTACCAACGCCGTTTCCGGCGACACCTGCGCTTCCACCCACGCCAATCGGCGACAGCGGACGCCGCAAGTGGCGGCTTGCCCGCGCGCCGCGGCCGCAGACGCGGCCGGGAGCGGCTCCTTGCCGTCTCCTGCGGCAGCCGCGGCGTGTCTTGCGACATCGGTTCCCGACAAGTGGCACAAGTGCACAGCGGCACGGCCGGCCCTGCCTAACGTTTTGATCGATATCCGGGGCTCCATCGTCGCGGAGACCGCGCTGCCGTCCAGCCACTTGAGCTACTGGCGTACCTGTTGCGCCCCGGAAGAGCGGCCACCCGACATCCCAAAGCCCACTGAACCATGTTTGCTCTTGCCGACGACGCGCTGGCTAACCGGCACGAAGAGCCGCAATGACGGGCTTTCGTGCCGCGCGGAGTGCCGGGAGCAGTCCTCCGATCGCGCCGAGAAACAGCGCGCAGCGGAGGCCAACGAGCAGCAGCGGCGGCGTTACCGCGAACTCGAACCCAACCTGCGACATGCTTCCGACGTTCAACGTCGAGCTTGTGAGCCCGTCGTAGAGCAGGTACACCACCGCACACCCGAGCACGCCGCCAACGAGGGCGAGCAACAACGCCTCGACCATCACCGAGACCACGACTGGGACGTTCGAGAAGCCGAGCGATCTCAGCGTCCCGATCTCTACCGAACGCGTGCTGACCGACGAGTACATGGTGTTGATCGCTGCGACCACCGCGCCCAGGCCCATGATCCCGGCAATGACATACGCGAGGGATTCCACCATCCCGGTCTTGGCCTGCGACTGCTGGGCATAGAAGTCCCGTTCGGAAACGAGATCCGCGCGCAACCGGGGCTCTTGCCTGATGCGTTCGCGGACCGTCGCTCCATCGGTGTCCGTGTCGAGGAACGCTCGGGCGGTACTGACTACGCCGTTGCGGCGGAATGCCGCCTGGGCGATTGGCAGGTCCATCCACACCTCCGAGTCGTGTGCCTGGCCCTCTGCGTCGAAGTGGCCCACCACCTCCCACAGCTTGTCTCGGAAGCTGAGTTCGCTCCCGACGGCGAGGTCCGCGAACGTGCCGCTCGCGTTCACCCCCACAAGAAGCTCGTCTTTGCCGGGCTGGAAGAACCGACCAGCCACCAGCCTCAGACCCGGTCGAAGTCCGAACGCCGAAGCCTCGACGCCGCGAGCGATTGCGACTCCCGGTTTCCCCGTGCCCCTGGTGACGAGATCAACGACCACCACCAGCTCGCCGCTCACGGTGCGGATCCCCTCCATGCCCTTGAGCACATTGACCTCCGTGGCGGAAAGCCAGCCGGTGATCTCGTCCTGTGTGCCCGAGCGCATCACGAGAACCCGATCCGGATGGCTCGTGTCCTTCAGGGCGCTTCTGATGCCCTCGGACATCGCGAGCATTCCGACAAGCACGGCGACAACGCCACCAATGCCGACGACAATGACCGAGGATGTGCCTTTGCGCGAGAACACGCTGCGCAAGTTCGTTGCCGTGATGTTGAATGTTTGTTTGAACATGGATCTATCTCTCCCGCAATGCTTCGACAATGGTCAGGCGCTTCGCGGAGATCGCCGGGTAGGCACCAACCGCCAGGCCCAGCAATGAAGCAAGAACCAGTGCGTAGGCAACACTCTGCCCAGTCATGTCGAAGCTGCCGATCATGCCGCCCAGATTGGCGTTGAAGCCGGGCTCGAGAAGCAAGGCTATGCCGACCCCGACCACTCCTCCGCCGACACAGAGCGCCAGTGCCTCGACCAGCACCAGTGTCGCGACCGAACCGTCGGAGAAGCCCAACGTCTTCAACGCGGCGACCTCCGGCACGCGCTCCGAAAAAGCCTGTGCCGCCGTATTGCCTGTCAACAGGACGATCGTGAAGAAGACGGCCACCAGGATCATGCTGCTGATCGTTCCGACATCACCGACCTGACTGGCCAACTGACGGCGGTACTCGTCCTCGGTGGTACTCCGGGTGGGGTCCGACGAGTTCTCGAACATGCCGTCTACCAACCCTATGGTTGCGTCGACCTCCGCCGGATCGGCCACCCGCGCGACCAGCCACCCGACCTGGTCCTTCCCCCAACCGACGACCGCTTCGTTGAAGTAGTCGTAGTTGATCAGCAGGAGTGGCCCTCCCGCATTGTGAAACGTCCCGGCCAGCTCGAACTGCCATGTCCAGGAACCGCTTTCCTGGGGAAAGATGTCCTGCATGATGGGGATCGTGTCCCCGGCCTCCCAGCCATACTGCGCCGCAAGCGCCTCCGACGCGACGGCGGAAATCCGTATGTCCCTGAACCGGCCAAGCGTCTCGGTCGAGATCCTCTGCTCGGTGAATACGTCGAAGTAGCTCACCGGGTCGACCGGATAGGTTGCGAACGAGTTCCGCGGCTCCCTGTAGTAGCCGCCGAACCAGCTCATGTTGGTCACCATCTCCACTTCGTCCAACGCGCGGATCCGCTGCACATAGGCAAGCGGCAGGTTGTCGGTCATGGAGTACTTGGAGTCGATGACGATCCTGTCCATGCCCTCGAGCGACACTCCGCCGGAAAAGGCGTCCGAGATCGCCTGCAGGAGCATGAACAACAGAAACGCGATGGCTAGGGATGCGAATGTGAGGGACGTTCGCATCGGCTTGCGGAGCAGGTTCCTTCCGAGCAGCGACAACAGCTTCATGCCACCGTCCTCGCCCGCTGCGGCGCCGCGTCGGCGTGGTCCGCGGGCGCGACCAGCTTGCCCTTGTCCATGTGCAGCGTGAACGTCGCATGCTTGGCCGCCTTGGGATCGTGGGTCACCATGACGATGGTCTTGCCCAGCTCCCGATGAAGCGTCCCGAGCAGTTCCAGGATCTCGTCGGCGGTCTCCCGGTCGAGGTCGCCGGTCGGCTCGTCGCAGACCAGCAAGCGCGGATCGGACACCAACGCCCGCGCGATGGCGACGCGCTGCTGCTGGCCACCGGAGAGCTCGCCGGGCTTGTGGCTTCCCCGATCGCCGAGGCCCACGATGTCCAGCGCCATGGCCGCGTTCTTCTTGCGCTCCGAACGGGGCAGGTCGGTCAGCAGCAGCGGCAGTTCCACGTTGCGCTGCGCGGTGAGCACCGGCAGCAGGTTATAGAACTGGAACACGAAGCCAACGGACTGCGCCCGCCAGCGGGCAAGGGCGCCGGCACTGGTCGAGTCCAGCCGGAGGCCATCGACCTCGACTTCACCGGACGTGGGCGTGTCGAGGCCGCTCATCAAATTGAGCAACGTCGTCTTCCCGGACCCGGACGGGCCCATCAAGGCCACGAACGTGCCGTCTTCCACCGACATATCCACGTTGCGCAGCACACGGACCCTCTCCGATCCACGAACGTAGTCCTTGCATACGCTCGTACACCTGATCAGCTCGCTCATGACTCTATCCTCTACTCTGACTGGTCAATCTGGGTCGGCGATTCCTTGCCTACCCTCCCAAAAAACTCGACCTGAACCCCCATGTTCGGCAGCACCCGCTCGTCCTTCTCCATCAGGCCGATGCGGACCTGCACAGTCGCCTTGTTGCGATCCGCAGTAGGGACGATCGCGGCCACCGCCGCCCCATAGCCGCGGTTCGGATAGGCGTTCAGCCTGACCGTTGCCGGCTGGTTGGCGAACACCCGGTTCAGATAGGCTTCATTGATGTCGACCTCGACCTCCAGTGAGTCCATGTCGACGATCGTGCCGATCCCGCTGCGCGTGAACCCGCCCCCACCCGACATTGGCGATACGACTTCGCCGGGGTGCGCCGACTTGTCGATGACCACCCCCGAGAAAGGTGCTCGTATCCGCGTGTCGGCCACATTTACCTCATGCACTTTGCGTTCACGTCGGGCGACTTCGATCTCCTGCTTGAGGTTGTGGAGTTTGGCGATCAACGCCTCCCTGGCGAGCCGGTCGTCATCCAGTCGCTCCTCGCTCACGAGGCGCCGCTTGGCCAGTTCCTCGGAGCGCGCTACACGCTTGCCTGCGTGGTCAATGGATATCTGCAGTTCCCGCCCTCGAGACTTCGCCGCGATCAGGCGAGACTCGGCAAGCGCAAGCTCGGCTTGTGCCGCCGAGTCATCCAGCAACGCGATGACCTGCCCGGACTTCACGCGGTCGCCTTCCTCGACGAATACGCTTGCGAGCTTGCCCGTGATCCTGGCGCTGACGGTCGCCTTCCTGCGCGCGACGACATAGCCGGTGGCGTCGAGGACGCTGGCGGTTCTTGATGCGGCGACAGCGCCGCCTGGCCTGTCTCCGGGCGTCGTTCGCGGCTCAGCTTGACTCGCAGGCTCGCCAGTCGGGTCCGAAGTCACGTGTGGTTCGAGATCGTGCCGCTTTTCCCGCTGCGACATCGGCTCCTGTGGGGCACCGGAGTCCTCCGCGAGGATCGTGCCCCAACTCACCGCCACGACGCCGCTGCCGATAGCGAGGACGGTCGCACCCAGGAGCAGTCCCTTCCGAGTGGCTTTCCCAGATCGGCGGGCGGCGCCTCTGACGGACCGACCGGCCCGTTCGATTCTCAGCTCGTCCAGCAGCACCTTCCTGTTTCTGTTCGATCCACTCGCGACTTGCTGGGGGTCTGCGTCGTCGAGGCAGCCCGGTTCGACGCTTGCCATCGTTCCCTTGCTGTCCGTTTCCATGCCGTGTTCCTGTCATGGTTGAACCAATTCCGGACTGGAGCGTCGGGGAAGTTCGCGACCGAATCTCCCCAAAAATTGGCCAAAGCTGTCCAATTTCAGAAAACGGAGAGGTTTTTCGGAAAGTGGGAAGCTCTTGGGTGTCCCGCCGAGCAGTCTCCTGGCCGCAGACCGACCCCGTGCCGCTGATCGCCTGCCCTGTTTAGGCGTCCCTCGGTGGGCATGGAAGCTTGTTTGGGACGGGTTTCGTAGCGTGTTGGTAGCCAAGGGACGTGCCTCGAAGTCGAGTCAACGCCGGTGTGCCGGCCGACGGGCGAGCCGATCACCCTCGAGCCGAGGTCCTCTCGTGCGTGTCGGCAGTGTCCCGGCGCACGCCATGGGCCCGTAAGGAAACCGTCGCCGGTGTGCGACTGACCTTCGCGGTCAATCCTCTCGCCCGCCAACAGATCGCGCGCGAAACGCCGATGGGGTTTCGCCGAGGGTCTGCCGGAACGCCCGGTTGAACGTGTTGATCGACTGGTAGCCCACGGTAAGGGCTATCGTCAGGATTGGGGTCCGGGCCTGGCGCCGGTCCGACAGCATGCCGCACGCCTCGCGGAGGCGATAGTGATGCAGAAACACGTTGAAGTTGCGGAAGCCCATCTCCTCGTGAATCAGCTTTCGCAATCTGTACTCGGGGAGCCTCAGTTCATCCGCTAGGGAAGCTCTGAACAAAGTCTGCCTCGTGGGATAATGGGATGGTGCCAT
>VXSY01000026.1 GCA_009837725.1 Gammaproteobacteria bacterium
TAGCCTAGCGCAAGCACACCTTAAAGTCTATTTTATTCGATACACTACACTAGCAACCATCCGCGCCTCCACTTCCGCATCCTCGATGGGGCTCGTTTGGCCAGGGTCCGTCGTCAGGTCGAACAATTGCGTCCTGAAGGTCTCGGCGAAGCGGCCGAGGCCCGTGGAGGGGATCTGCATCACCGGGCAGCCCTTGGTGAACTTGAGCGGCTCGTGCCAGCGCATGTTCGCGAGTTCACGGGTGGAGAAGGGGCTGCGCATGTGGGTCGGCATCAGCGTGTAATGGTTGAGGGGGGCGTTGTCGGCCACCGGGCCGCGCATGTACACGTGGTGGCCATCGGTGATGTTCACGTGGGCGCCGAACATGCCGTAGATGGCGGCATCGCGCACGGGCGTATCGTCCCGTACGGTCGGTAGCAGCGGGTGGCCGTCCATGTCCGGCGGCGGCTCGTGGCCGAAGTAGTCGAGCAGGGTAGGGCCGACGTCGATGGTGGTGGTGAGGCTCGCGCGGTGGGTGTTGGCCTTGCCGGCCCGCGGGTCCCAGACGAAGAACGGGATGTGCGCGGTCTCGTTGTACCAGGGCATGCGTGCCTTGCCCCACCAATCGTGTTCGCCGAGCAGGAAACCGTGATCGGTTACCACCAGCAGCATGGTGTCGTGCCACATGTCGTGGGCATCCATGAAGTCGATGACCTTGCCAAGGTAGTGGTCGCATTGGGTCAGCAGGGCGGCGTACTGGTAGCGCATGTACTCCACTGCGTCCGGGTCTTCGCTCACGCGTTCGTACTTTGGCCAGTCGAAATGCGGCCCGTCCCATTCGTAGTTGTAGCGGTCCTTCCACTGCTTCAGGGTGAAAAACGGCTCGTGCGGGTCGAAGGTCTCGATCTGCAGATACCAGTTGTCCTGTTCGTGGTTGGTTTCGAGGAATTCGAGGCCGGCGGCGAAGGTCTGCGCCTGCGGCGTCAGATGCTCCTCCTGCATGTACTTGCGGTTCACCCAGTCCTGGCGGTCGATGCGCCCGAGGTGCTCCGGGATTTCCGGTTCCGCCACCTCGCCCTTCCAGGCATCGCCCTCCTGGCCGCGCACGTTCTGCCAGCTCGAATAGCGGTGGTGGTAGGTGGCACCGCCGTCCTCCCAGTAGTGGTAGTGGTCGGAAACGAGGTGGGTGTAGGTGCCGCGCTCCTTGAGGATGGTGAAGGTGGAGTCGTCGAACGGCTCGAACGGTCCCCATGAGCGGTGCAGGAAATTGTGGCGTCCGGTGTGCAGCTCCCGCCGCGCCGGCATGCAGGGCATGGAACCGACATAGTGGTTGTCGAACGTCACCGCGCGCTCGCCCAAGCGGCGGAAGTTAGGCGCCAGCGTCCAGTCGCAGCCGTAGTTCGGCAGCATGTGCCGGTTGAGCGAGTCGTACATCACCATGATCGCGCGCATTCGTGGGTTCCTCTTAGGCCGCTTTGCCGCGCAAGTGTACGCGGTGGGGGTTCCGGCGTTCCTTCGTTCGCGGTGGGCCTCGCGCGCCCTTGCGGGCGCGATGGAGGGCGAGAAGCCCTCCGTCCGGGGAGGGGCGTTCGCGCGTCGCATCTTCGGAGGGAGGCGCTCGCCCTCCATACGCGCCGCAAGGCGCGTCTTCTGCGCTCAGACCAGATCGAGGTCCGGGTTGGCGCGGAGGATCTCCTCTGCTTCCCGCTTCGGCTTCGCCGCGCCGCCACTGCCAAGCACTTCGCGGGCGAAGCGGAAGTAGATCGTGTAGATGCGCGTATCGCCGCCTTCCTCGACGACGAAGAACGGCGCGAGCTCAACGTTGTGCTCCGCGGCGATGCGCATCCCTTCGGAGTCGGGGTCGCGTTCGTCGGCGATCACCGTGCGGTGGATGGCGGCCATGTGGCCGGAGGTTCTGAGGCGCTGTTCCACATCCGCGCACTTGGCGCAGGGCTGGCCGTTTGCCAACACCTTCTTGACGAAGGTAATGTGGCGCCCAGCGGCGTCGGGGGAGGGCACCGGTGCTTTGCGGAACCGTAAGGCGGATCAGGCGACTATGCGGACGGGGCGCGGTGCCAAGTTCTGGGCGTGCAGTCCGCATTCCTTGTCGGTGGCGTTCTCCCACCACCAGCGCCCGTTGCGCTCGTGCTCGTGGGGGCCGACGGGCCGGCTGCATGGCTCGCAGCCGATCGAGAGAAAGCCGGAGTCGTGCAGGGGGTTGTAGGGCACTTCGTTGTCGCGGATGTAGCCCCACACGTCGGCGCTGGTCCAGTTGGCGAGCGGATTGAACTTGAAGATGGGGTGATCGCCGGTTGAGAAGGCCATGTCTTCCTGCGCCGTCGGCAGTTCGGCTCGGGTGACGCTCTGGTCGGCACGCTGGCCGGTGATCCAGGCATCGAGTTCGCCGAGCTTGCGCCTCAGCGGCTCGATCTTGCGCACCGCGCAGCATTCGCCATGGCCGTCACGGTAGAAGCTGAAGAGGCCCTTCTCCCGCACCAAGCGAGTCACCTCCACCCCGTCCGGTGCGACGACTTCCAGGCGAATGCCGTAGTGGTCGCGGACGGTTTCGAGGAACCGATAGGTTTCCGGGTGCAGTCTCCCGGTGTCGAGACTGAACACAGGCACGTCTTTGCCGAGGATCTCTGCGGCAAGGTCGATCAGCACTACGTCCTCAGCACCGCTGAAGGAGATGGCGATGCGCTCGGTGTCGAAGCTCTCGAACGCCTCGATGAGCACGTCGCGGGCCTCTTGGGCGGGGCTTGGCTGTGCCTGTGCGGAAACCTGTGCCATCGATCCGTGCCGTCCAGCGAAAGCGGCGCAGACTAGCAGCGTGGATTCACCGCCGAAAATGATTTCTGGTTCTATGCTTAATCCTGCCTGCGCGCCCTGACCGTGACGATCTCCAACGCAGACGACAGCGGCAAGCGGAGCGGCCGAATCATAGGAACTGCTGGATCTGCACGGCCTTGACCAAAGCAGTGTGGTCAGTCTCGGCGCGCACCACCGCCTCGAACACGGCCTGGCGCTTGCCGACCCGAATCGCGTCTGCGGTCACGAGCAGCGCGATACCGGCGGGAACGGGCTGCAGGTAGTAGCAGTTCAGCGATGCCGTCACGAACGTGCGTTCACCGCCAGCAAACCAGGTTGCGAGGCTCACGGTGTCGTCGATCATGGCCGCGACGAATCCGCCCTGCACCGTCCCGTGGGGGTTGGTCATGCCATCCGGGGGCCGAAAGCGCACAGTGGCCCACGAGCCATCGCCCGCCAGCGAATGCACTTTGCCACCCATGAACTCGCGGGACGGAATGATGGGCAGTTCCTCTATGTTCATCGCCATTCTCAAACGGTGGACCGAAGCACGGGCGACTTGCCGGTAGCCGAGGGATGTGCCACTGGCGCGACTTCCGGAAACAGGCCTGCTGCTGCAGCAAGTACATCGCCCGCATACGCTCCCGTCACCTGTATGCCGACGGGCAGACCGTCGTCGCGCCGTGGCGCCGGCAGCGAAATCGCGGGGACGCCGGCGACCGCCGGCGGCGTGGTGAAGTCGGCGAGCGATGCCTGAACCGGCGCCGCGCGCCTTGGTGCCGTGTGCGGCGTGGTGGCACCGAGCAACAGCCGGTCTCGCAGGTCGTCGCGCAAGCTGCGCCGCATCCTTACGAGATACTCCTTGGCGGCGCCGACCCGCGCCGGGTCCTGGCTCGCTCCCCAACTCACAAGGTGACGGAACTCGGCGCTGAATCCGTCGGGCTGCCGGCGAAGCGCTGCCCCGAAGTGGTGCGCCGCATCACATTCGCACATCAGTAGGCCGGCCCGGCGCAGGGAGCCAAGATCGACGTCGGACCAATCAACCGCGGCGGCGTTCGGATCCACCGCCGACATCGCTGCGCACACCGCTTCCGCCACAGGCGGGTCCATGGTCACCGACGCTCCGAGCATCCAGCGGGTCAGGGCTGGACGACGACCGGACGGGCTCGAACGGTTGGCTTGCCCGCTGAGGATGGGCAGGACGGCGACGACGTCGCGCACGCTCCGTGCGTGGATGCCCACATGGTCCAGTGACGGCGATAACGGAACCACGCCCTCGGTCGGAATCGCGCCGTGCGCCGGCTTGAAGCCCACCACGCCGCAAAGTGCCGACGGTAGCCGGACGGAGCCGAGATCGTCGGTGCCGAGAGCGAGCGGCAGCATCCCGCTCGCGACCGCCGCGGCCGAGCCGCCGGAAGAGCCTCCGGGTATGTGCTCGAGCGCCCATGGGTTGGACGTCGTTCCGAACGCGGGGTTGTCCGAGGTCACGCCGAGCGCCGCCTCGTGCATGTTGAGGGTCGCCACAGGGATGAGCCCTGCCGCACGCAGGCGCGCGACGCAGACGGCGTCCCTGCTTGCAACCCGATTGCGGAAGGCTGCAACGCCTGCGTGCCACGGCAGGCCGGCGACGGCAATGTTCGCCTTGACGCCGAAGGGGACGCCGTCGAGCGGCGAATGCGGGGTGGCGGCGCGCCACCGCGCGGCCGCGGCGTCGGCCGCGGCAAGCAGCGGTGTCGCCGGAGCCAGGTCGTTGCAGGCGCCCACCAGCGGCTCGATCTGCTCTATCCGGGCAAGAAGAGCCTCGAGCACCGTGCGGGGATGCATGCGCCCGGAGGCGAAACCAGATGCCATGTCCACAGCGTCACCGCTCTCGGCCGGGCTCGACGCGGTCATGCTCAGCGTTGCCCCGCCGCCAGGCGTTCGTCGATGAGCCGAATCGGCTTTTGCCGGCGCTCGACCTCGGTCAGGTTGGCGGTGGCGCCGGCGGCGACGAGTTCGATGCCCACCTCGATGCCGAGCGCAGCCTTGAGATGGCTCTGCATGCGATGCGCTAGGGCTGTGTCGCCTGAGCGCACTTCGGCGGCGACCGTCATGGCGCCATCCGGCGTTACCGTGCAGACGAACTCGCCGAGGAACTCGGGTATCCCGGCGAGAAGGGGACCAATCGCGTGCGGAAAGACGTTGATGCCCTTGATCTTGACCATGTTGTCGCTGCGGCCAAGGAAGCCCGCGATGCGGCGCAGGCCATAGCCGGCGGCGGACTTGTCGGTGCGTTCCCGGCTCACGTCGTGCGTATTGAAGCGCAGGATCGGATAGATGTCGTCCTTGAAGAGACAAGTGCAGACCATGTCGCCGAGCTCGCCCGGCGCGACGGCGGCGCTGCTGTCCACGTCGAGCAGTTCCAGCACGTGGGCGTCCTCCATCAGGTATAGGCCGTCCCGATCTGGGCCCTCGGCGGCGACAATGCCGGTATCGCCGACGCCGTACCAGTCGTAGCAGTCGGCGCCGTCCCAAAGGTGCGAGAGGGTCGCCTTGTCTCCTGACGTCATGTGCCCGCTGATCATGCGTATGTGGATGTCTCGTCCCGGCATCAGACCCTCGGCGGCGGCGACCTCACCGAGCCGTTTCAGATAGTCGCCAAAGCCGACAAGGACGGTGGCGCCGAAGTCGCGCATGAGGCCGACCTGGCGCGTGGAAGGGGTTTCGAGGCCGGTGCCGGCGGAGACGAAGAGCGCATTGGTCCAGTGCAGTACGGCTTCGCGGACATAGTGGCCGCCGTTGACCGTGCCGTGGCCGTAGCAGGAATGCACCACGTCGTCAGCTGCCATGCCCTGCCAGCGGTAGGCGCGCGCAAGAATCAGACTCTGCGCCTCCCGAGACTTCGGCCCGAAAAGCAGGGTCTGGGGCCGTCCCGTGGTTCCGCTCGTGGTGTGGAAGACGACCGGCGGCCGATTCGGGTCGGTCGGGTCGAATCCTCCGAAGTCGCCGAGCGGCGGATGCGTCTCGATGCTCTCCATGAGATCGGACTTGTCGAATACGGGGAGCCGGGGAAGGTCTTCGATCCCTCGTATGTCGCCGGGTTCGAGCCCCTCCGCGCCCCACAGGCGGCGGTAGAAGCCGGTCTCCCAAGCACGCGCGACACAGCGTCGGAACAGGCGGTCTTGGCGGGCGATTAGCTCATCGCGGCTGGTGTCGCGGGCGAAGGCCTCGAACTCCGTGCCAATTGGATGGTCGGCAACAAGGCGCGCGAAGTCCGCGGCGCGATGGTAAGGGGGAAACGTGCTCACGACGCCCCGGTCACGGGGTCGAGCACGGCGCGGGCATCAGCAAGGCTTGGCAGCCGCCGAGCGGCCTCGATGAGGAGGCTTGTGCGTGGCTGCGGCGGATATGCGGCGGCGATGCAGGCGCTTACCTTCTCCTCCTGCTCAGCCGGCAGCAGCGGCCTTGCCGGAGAGCCGGGCAAGGCGTCGATGCGTACGGTCTTGGACGAGCCGTTGTGAAGTTCCGCGGTCAGCGTCTGCGGCGTGAATGCCGCTGGGTCGGCGACTCGGCTCAGCGTCGCCTTGAATCGGCCGGCGAGCTCGAGCCGGTCTGCCCGGCCGAGTTCTGTCGCCGCGAAGTGCTCGATGCCGACGCGACCGCAGGCCAGAGCCAGCGCGCCCGTGTAGGCGAAGCATAGGCGGGCGTAGCTGGCGTCCATTCCGGGACGGGCGGGCCTAAGCACGAGCTGGTGGATGAGCGGCGGTGCCTCCAGGGTCAACCCCGCAAGGTTGTTCGGGGCGACCCCAGCCGCGCGCAGACGCAGAACCGCGTCAATGCCGCCATGCGTGGCGCGACCGCTGGGGTAGGGCTTGTGGCTGAGTTCGGTAACGCGCCAGGTGATGCCGGCGTGTCGCGCCACCTCTGCCGTGTCGAAGGCGGTCTCGAACAGAGGAAGGTAGCCATGGCGACCTTCGAGTGCCTGATGCGGCGCCGGCACGCCGGCGCCGGCGAGTTCGGCCGCGACAATGCCAGCGCGAGCGGCGGCGCCAAGCTGCAAGGGGAGCGTTGGCTTGCCCTCTTCGTGTGCCTGCATGGTGCCGGCCGCCAGCCCTAGCGCATGGCCGAAGCAGCGCCTGATGGCTTCGACATCGAAACCGCGCAAGACGCCGACGGCAACGGCGGCACCGAACACGCCCACCGTCGCAGGGCGAAAGAAGCGCAGCGGTGCCCGCGCGGCCACGCCGAGGGCGACTGCCACCTCGACGCCGAGGGCGAGGCTCAGAAGCAGCCGTGCACCGCTGACCGGGACGGCATCGGCTTGCGCCAGGGCGGCCGCGGCAACCGCGGTCATGGCGTGTGCGACGGCGCCCTCATGTACGCAGTCGAACTCCAGACAGTGCATTTGAAAGGCGTTGACGAACGCCGCTGTCGTCGGCGGCGCGCGCAGCCCGTCGCCGAGAATGCGTGCCGTGCCGCCGTCGCCCCACGCAAGGGCGGCGCGCAGCGTTTCCTCGCGCCACGGGCCCGTGCGTCCCGCCACGCCCACGGCCAGGGCGTCGAGCAGGAAGGTCTCCGTGGCGGCGACCGCTGCCGGCGGCAGGTCGTCGAAGCCGGTCTCGGCGGCGAGTTCCGCAAGGCGTTCTAGGAGGTCTTCAGCCACCGGCTTCAGATGGCGTTGCTGCGTCCGCCGCGCATCAGATCGTCCCGCGCGCGCGCAGGGCGTCGAGGTCGTCGGCGTCGAAACCGATGGACTTGCCGATCTCCACGGAATGTTCGCCGTAATCGGGGACGTCCAGTCGGGGCTCGGCCGGCTCGTGGGCAAACTTGATCGGCGGGCCGATGTGGCGGTGGCCGTCAGAGTCGCGCAAGAGCATCTCCCGATGCCGTGTGTGCGGGTCCTCGAAGGCGTCCTTGAGAGAACGAACGAAGGCCCAGCAGCAGTCCACGGGCTCAAGGAAACGTTCCCAGTGGGCGCGCGGCTGTGCGCCGAAGCGCTCGCCGAAGAATGCGCGCAGCGGCGCTTGCTGTGGCCCGGGCTCGGCTTCCGCAAATTGCAGCAGGTCGAGCCGGTCGAATGCGGCGAGCAGGTTGCGCGCGAACTTCACCTCCGAGCCGCCAAGCACCAGGAACTCACCGTCGGCGGTCTCGTAGATGCGATACATGGCGGCACCGCCGAAGGAGCGCATGGTGGCCGGTTCCGGATGCGCGTCATCGGCGAACACCGGTCCGGTTACGTTCGGCGTCCAAGCGAGCAGCGCGTCGTACATCGCCATGTCTATGTAATCGCCTTCGCCGGTGCGTTCACGGCGCAGCAACGCCATGAGAATCGCCGAGAGCGCCGTCAGCGACGCGATCGCGTCCGCGGAGGGTATGTTGGGCGCGGCCGGCTTGCCGTCTTCGAGGCCGCGGTTGAGCGCAGCGACGCCGGCGAGGGCCTGCACGGTCAGGTCGTGGGCCGGCTTGTCGCGCAAGGGCCCGTCCTGACCGAAGGCCGAGATCGAGCAATACACGAGGCCGCGGTTGCGGCGCGCCAGGGTCGCGTAGTCGATGCCGAGGCGTTCGACGACGCCGGGCCGGAACGACTCGACCAGCACATCTGCCGTCTCGGCCAAGCGCCAGAAGAACGTACGACCGGCATCGTCCTTGAGGTCGATCTTGAGGCTCCGCTTGCCGCGGGCGATGTTGCGGAACCACACCGAGACATCGTCCGAATCCCGGTAGCCCACCACGCGCGTGGGCTCGCCGACGCCGTTGGCGGGCTCCACCATGACGATGTCGGCACCGTGGTCCGCAAGCGTCATGGTCATGTGAGGGCCCGGCAGGAAGGCCGACAGGTCGAGCACTCGGATGCCTTCGAGCTTCATGGTCGTGCCAGCCGGAATGCCCGCAAGGCCAAGCCATGTGGCCGGTACAGGCGCAAGGTGCCAGCGAAGTTGCGCATCTCCGGCATCAGACGGGGTTGCGCGCAACTAGCTGGCGGGCGATGACGATTCGCTGCATCTCGTTGGTGCCTTCGCCGATGCACATGAGGGGCGCCTCCCGGTAGAGGCGTTCGACGGGATACTCGCGCGAGTAGCCGTAGCCGCCGTGGATGCGCATCGCTTCCATCGCATTCGACAGCGCACTTTCGGACGCGAAGTACTTGGCCATGCCGGCCTCCATGTCGCAACGCTCGCCGGCATCGTAGGCACGCGCGGCATCCTGCGTCAGAAGCTCGGCGGCGCGCGTGCGGGTGGCCATCTCGCCGAGCTTGAGTTGGATGGCCTGGTGTTCGGCGATGGGCTTGCCGAAGGTCTGCCGCGTCTGCGCGTAGGCGGTGGCCTCATCGAGCGCGCGACGGGCGATGCCGACGGAACGTGCGGCGACGTTGATGCGGCCGAGTTCGAGTCCGCCGACCGCCATGTAGAACCCTCGGCCCGGCACGCCGCCGACCAAGTGGCGGCGGGCATCGAGGGCGTAGTCCTCGAAGATGAGCTCGGCGGAGTCGATGCCGTGGTAGCCGAGCTTCTCGAGCCTCTGCCCGGTGGCGAAGCCGGGGTTGGGGCGCCCGCTGTCGGGATCGACCTTCGGTGCAATGAACATCGACATGCCCCGGCGCGGCGGAGACGCATCCGGATCCGTCTTCACCAGCAGTGCAACGGCGCCGCCCTCGATGCCGTTGCTGATCCACGTCTTGGTTCCGTCGATCCGATATCGGTCGCCGTCGACCACGGCGCGCGTGCGGATTCCCTGCAGGTCCGTGCCGGCGTTCGGCTCCGTCAGTGCCAGCCCGCCGCGGATCTCACCGGTGACGAACTTGGGCAGCCAGTACTCCCGCTGCTCCTCGGTGCCGTGCTTCTCGACGATCGCTGCCATCATCAGGTGCGAGTTGAAGATGCCGGTGAGCGACATCCACTGTTCGGAAATGAGGGCGACGATGCGCGCATAGGTGCTCGCGCGCAGTCCGAGGCCGCCGTAGCGTTCCGACACGGTGGCGCCGAAGAGGCCCAGGTCCTTCATTTGCTCGACCAGCGCGTGTGGATAGACGTCGTCGCGCTCTAGCTGCATGACCTGCGGTCGCACCTCGCGTTCGAGCCAGCGCGAGATCGCATCCAGAAACGCGGCCTCGTCCGTCTCGGTGTAGGCGGCCGCATCGTCGGCGGCCCTAGCGTTGTCAACAGCCATGCGCGATTCCTCAGTAGTGGTCGATGCGGTCTTCGGCGGCGTGGCCCCGTGCCGGGATCAGCACGTTGCGCACGAAGCTCGCGATCTCGACGCCGTCCTGGTTCGTGCCTACGGTGCGCACGGTCACGATGCCCTGGCCGGGGCGCGACTTCGACTCGCGCTTGCCGAGCACTTGCGAGTGCGCGTACAAGGTGTCGCCGGCGAAGACCGGCGCGGTGAACTTCACCTCGTCCATGCCGAGGTTGGCGATCGCCTTTTGGCTCACGTCCGTAACGCTCATCCCCATCAGCAACGCGAGCGTGTAGGGACTCACGACGAGGTTCTGCCCGAACTCGGTCGCCTTGCCGTATTCGCGGTCAAAATGGAGCGGGTGCGTGTTCAGCGTCAGCAGCGTGAACAGATGATTGTCGTACTCGGTCACCGTCTTGCCCGGCCGATGCTCGTAGGTGTCGCCCACCTCGAACTCGTCGTAGTAGCGGCCGAATGACTCCCGGTAACGCTGCGGGCCGACCTCTTTGAATCGCTGTGTCATCGGCTGGACTTCCGTTGCCTGTCGGCGAGTTAGGGCTGAGGGGCTGGCACTGCGGCTGCCCAGGCGGCGGCGATGTCCCTGCGGGTAGCCACCCAGACGTCGTCGCGATTGCTCACGTGGTCGAGCACCCGGCCAAGCGCCCCGGCACGGCCCGGGCGGCCGACGATCCGCAGGTGCAGACCGAACGACATCATCCGCACGCCCTCGGTGCTGGCTTCGTCGAGCAGCCAATCGAAGCTGTCGATGGCGTAGCGCGCCCAGTCGGCGGGGGTCAGCGACGGCGCGGTCCACATCTTCATGTCGTTCGAGTCGAGCGCGTAGGGCATCACGAGGATCGGGCGAGGCTGGCCGTCGGCGCACTCGACGAGCTCCCAGAACGGCAGGTCGCCGGAGTAGTCGTCCATGTGATAGGTGAAGCCCTCCTCCGCGAGGATGCGGCGGGTGTTGTCGGTGTGCAGAAGGCGCGACAGCCATCCCGCCGGCGCAACGCCGACGGTGGCAGTGATGCTGTCCCTTGCGCGGCGGATGAAGTCGCGTTCCTGTGCCTCGTCCATGCGGTATTGGTACACCCAGCGATAGCCGTGCGCGGCGGTCTCGTGGCCGCCGGCGAGGAGCCGGGCGACCACCTCGGGCGCGCGCTCGAGGGCCAAGGCCGCCGCAGTCGCCGTGGCCGGAAGACCGCGTTCGCCGAGCAACCGGAACACGCGTCGGGCGCCGGCGTCGATGCCGTAGCGGTAGTTGGATTCATTGCCATGCACACGCACCGCTCGCCTAGGCACCGCGCCGAGTTCGTCCACCGGTTCGGGGCGCGAGTCGCCGTCGAGGATGTTCATCTCCGCGCCCTCCTCGACGTTCACCACGATCGAGAGCGCGAGCCGCGCGCCGTTCGGCCATGCGAAGTCGGCGGGCACCTGCAGCGACGTCCGGGGCCCGGAATCTTGGGAACTCACGCTCGCCACCTGCACGCCTGCTCGCCTCGGCACCTGAACACGATCGTCGCAGTTCCAAAAAACATATTGATATGATAATACGTCTTTTGTGCTGCCCGGCAAGGGGCCAAGGTGGTACGCTCGCCCGGCAGTCCCGACCTTCCGAGGCGGCGCCTTGCACCGCGTGAGCACATCCGGAGGCGCAGACATGGCAGCAACCGAGGCGTCCGAGAACGCAGCGTACGACGGTCCGCCGGACTACCGCTCGGTGGGTCGGCACGACCTGCTGCCGGAGACGACGCACGACGAAGCGGAGCGCTACAACTTCCTCGCACAGTTGAACCGGCACTTGGCGGCGCGGGTGCTGCCCGGTGTCGAGGCGGCCTACCATGGCGAGATGTTGCCCGAGTTCCGGCGCCGACACGGGCGCGCACCAGCGGATCGCCATGAGGTGCGGCACGCCTTGGAGCGCCACCCGCTCTATCGCACCTGGAGCGCCTTGCGGCGCAACACGATGGAAATGCGCCAGCAGGCGGGCCTGTCCGTCGTCCTGCCGCAGTTGCCGGAGCTGGTGGACCGCGCCGCCTCCTCGACCGGCTCCGAGAGGCTGCGGCTCGATGCGGCGGTGCATCCGCCTGCCTACCTGACGGCCGTGGACCACCACTGCATGCCAGGCAGCTACCACACCGAACGGGTGCCGGGCGACGTCAGCGGCGCGGCGAACTACGACTCCGGGCTGTTCGTGACCACCGGCGGCCTGCTCGGCCGTTTCGCGGACGGCGGTGGCCACGGCATAGTCGATTTCATCCGGCGAATCCGCCCCGGCTTTGCGCCGCGCCGCATACTCGACCTCGGCTGCGGGCTTGGACACAACGTCCTGCCGGTGGCCGTGGCCTTCCCCGAAGCCGAGATCACGGCGGTGGACGTCGCGGCGCCGATGCTGCGCTACGGTGCGGCACGGGCCGCGAGCCTGGGCGTCGACAACGTCGAGTTCGTGCAGGCGGACGCGACGGACCTGGCACAGTTCGAGGAAGGCAGCTTCGATTGGGTGCAAAGCATCATGTTCCTGCACGAAACCTCGCTCTCGGCGCTGAAGCGCATCATGGCCCAGAGCCGCCGGCTCGTGGCGCCGGGGGGCCTTGTAACCCATGTCGAACAGCCGTGCTACGACGCCGCGATGCCGCTCTTCGAGCAGTCGCTGCGCGACTGGGATGCGCTCTACAACAACGAGCCTTTCTGGACGAAGCTGCACGAGATCGATCTCGACGAGCTGCTGGTGGCGGCGGGTTTCGAACGCTCGCGCCTGATTCACGCCGGGGTCCACGCGATCGCCGACGGGGAGGGGTTCCGCGACGCCGCCAGCGAGGATGTCGAGGACTACGGGCGCAAGCCGGCGTGGCGCGTCACTGGCGCGGAAGTGCCCGGCTAGACGGCCTGGGGAGCGTGCGGTGAGCGAAGACCAGTCTCCCGTCGGTGGGGCAGGCGCCGGTGCTGGCGGCGCCGACGCCGCGCCGCTCGACGTCATGCGTCTTGCCGGCGCGAAGGCGCGGGGCAAGCGCCCCTACTTCTTCGAGGACCCGGACGTCGAGCGAGTGCTCGCCATCACGATGGCGCTGGCGGGGGAACTCGCAGTATTGCGAGCGCGCCTCGACACCATGGAGGAACTGCTCGAGAAGCGGGGCACGATGACTCGGGCGGACATCGACGCCTTCGTGCCGGCACCGGCGCATGCCGAGCGACGTGGCCGCTGGTATCAGGAGTATCTGGCGCGGATCCTGCGGATCGTGCAGCAGGATGCCGAGGCGTGCGGCGCCGACGAGCCCACGTCGGAAGAGGCTGGACAGCGCCTGGGACCCGCATGAGCGCGACGCCATTGCGCGCCGGCACCGTGTGCGTCGCCGATGTCGCCCGCAGCCGCGAAGCATACGAACGTGCGCTCGAATACCGCACCGTTGAGATCGGAACGGTGTCGGGTTCCTTGGCCGAGTCCTGGGCCGCGCCCGACGTTGCCGGTGCCGCCTACGCCTTGTTGCAGCCACCTTCGAGCGCCGAGACGTGGGTGCGTCTGGTCGAGACCGAGCCGGTCGCAGGATTCGAGCCGCTGGTCAGCCCCGGCTGGACTGCCCTCGAATTCTGCGTCCGCGATGTCGAAGCGGTGGCGCGGCGGATTTCGGATTCGCCATTCGAAATCGTCGGGCCGCCAAGGCGACTCGACGGCATGGAGTCGCTCTGCGCGATGCAAGTGCGCGGCATGGACGGCGAGATCTGCTACTTCACGCAGATTGACGAGGACCCGCCGGGGCTCTCCCTTCCGCGTGCCGCCTGCTGGGTCGATCGCCTCTTCATCCACGTCTTCGGCGCCACGGACCTCGTGGCGGCTGAGCGGTGGCTGGTGCACCACATTGGCTGCGGGGTGGGCCTCGATCGGGTCGAGATGACGTACACCATGCTTGCGCGGGCGTTCCGTGCCCCCTTGGAGACGCGCTTCACGATCTCGACGATGGTGCGCGGCGCGGAGACGTTCCTGCAGGTCGACCAGCTACCCGGCCAGGCGCGCCCACGTCCGAGAAGGCCGGGCGCGCTGCCGCCGGGCATCGCCATGACGACGCTGTCGGTGCCGGACTTGGACGCGGTCACACGTGCCGGTGCCGCTGGGCCGGCGATTCACGACGGGGCGGTTTACGCCGGTCGGCGCAGCGTCACCCTCTCGGGGCCGGACGGCACACTGTTTGAGCTGTTGGAAGAGAACGCATGACGGAGTCGGGAGAGAATCGGCGGGTGGTTGTGGTGCGTCGGCCGCAGGGTCTGCCGGTGTCGGATGACTTCGCCCTCCAGCCGGCGCCGGTGCCGGGCCCGGGGGTGGCGGCGGACGTCCTCTACATCTCCATCGATCCGTATCTCAGGGGACGCCTGAGCGGGCGGCACGTGACGGGGCCCATTGCTCCCGGCGCCGCCATGGACAGCGAACTGGTGGTGCGTACACGCGAGGACTCGGCGGTTGGTCCGGCCGGGACGCTGGCGCGGGGGTTCGGCCCCTGGCAGGAGCGCGTGGCGGTGCCCGAGCAGGCGCTGACGCGCCTGCCCGACGGCCTCGAACCCGAGTCTCTGGCGATCGGCGTGGTCGGCATGCCAGGGCTCACGGCCTATGCGGGCGTGCACCGCATCCTCCATCCGGCAGCGGGCGAAACAGTCGTCGTGTCCGCCGCCGCCGGGCCGGTCGGTGCCACGGCAGGACAGTTGTGCAAGGCCGCCGGCGCCCGCGCCGTCGGCATCGCCGGCAGTGCGCAGAAGCGCGCATGGCTGGTCGAGGAGGCCGGCTTCGACGCTTGCATCGACCGCCGGGGGTCCGTTCGCGCCGGTCTCGACGCTACCTGTCCGAACGGGGTGGACATGTACTTCGACAATGTCGGCGGCTCGGTGCTGCAGGCCGTGATGGAGCGGTTGGCACCGAACGCCCGCGTGGCGCTGTGCGGGCTCATGGACCAGTACAACGACGACGAGCCGCCGCCGGGCCCGAACCCGGCACTCGTCATCCGTGCGCGGGCGACGCTGCGCGGGCTTGTCGTCTATGACCATGAGGACCTCCGCGCAGACATGGAGCGGGACCTTGGCGCTCGCGTGCGACGAGGCACGCTGGCGTTTCGGGAGGAGGTGTTCGAAGGGATCGAGCGGGCACCCTTGGCCTTCTGCCGATTGATGGCCGGCGAGACTTTCGGCAAGACGGTGGTGCGGCTCCGATAGACCGAGCCGGGACGGCTGCAGACGGGACTGCCGTCGAGCCCTAGGGCCGCGGCCGCGCCACTTCTCGAAAAGCGTCCAGCGGGGCTGCCGGTCCGGTTTGGACAAGCAGGGCTTGACGGCGCAGGAAGCGCACCAAGCCGCTCGTCCCCATGCGTGAGCGGCCTACGCCCGAGACCCCGAAAGAGTCCTTCTCGACGTCGCCGACCTGCGTCGTGAGGCCGGCGTCGTTGACGCTGACGGCCCCGGCGCACAGGCGGCGGGCGACGGCCAGCGCGTGTTCCTCGGCGCCGAGCACGGCGGCGGACAGTCCGAACTCGGAGTCGTTGGCGAGGCGAACCGCTTCGTCGTCGCTGGCGAAGGCCATCACCGGCACCACGGGACCGAACGTCTCCTCGGCAAAGAGGCGCATGTCGTGGTGGACGCCGGTGAGCACGGCAGGCGCGCACCAGGCACCGCCATTGCGCCGCTGCAGTCCACCGCAATGTAGCGTCGCGCCGCCGGCGACCGCTTCCGCAAGCTGCGCCTCGACCAAGTCGGCTTGCCCCGGGTGGATGAAGGGCCCGAGGTGGCCTCGGTCGACCTGCTGGGTGTTGAGAGTCACGGCGGATGCCGCGGCGACGATGGCTTCGACGAATGGCGCGTACAGCGTCTCGTGCACGTAAACGCGCTCGATCGACTGGCAGGCCTGACCTGTGGCGAGCACAGATCCGCGCAGGGCGATGGCCGCTGCCGTTTCTACATCGGCGTCGGCCAGCACGACCAGCGGGTCCTTGCCACCGAGTTCGAGGAACGCCGGGATGAGGCGGGCGCCGGCCCGGGCGCCGACCTTGCGCCCGGTGGCGACGCTCCCGGTGAAGCAAACCGCGTCGGCAACTCCCGCCACCGCCGCGCCCGTGTCCGCGCCGCCACGCACGCAGTCGAAGACCGCGGCGATTTCGGGTTCCGCGGCAACTGCATCCATCAGCGGCTCGACGAAACGGGGCGTGTGCTCGCTTGGTTTGCATAGCACGGCACAACCGGCCGCCAGTGCCGGGACAGCATCGATCAGCATAAGCAGCAGGGGGAAGTTCCACGGTGCGACGACGCCGACGAGCTCGAACGGCACCAAGCGGTGCTCGAAGCGCACGCTCGGCACGGTCGCCGACATGCCGACGGAGCGTTCGGCAAGCACGCTGGTGGCCGCACCACACCAATAGTCGATGCGTCGCAAGGCGCCGTCGACCTCGGCTTCCGACAGAAGGGCCCGGCCGGTGTCCTCGATGAGCGCCGCCACGATCTCGCCGCGTCGCTCGTCCAGGGCATTGCGCCATCGTGCAAGGAAGGTCGAGCGCTCCTCGACCGATCGCGCCGCCCAGCGCCGGTGCGCCGCCCTCAGCCTGCCGGCGGCGTCATCGACGGCTGCTGGGTCCGCGGCGGCAAAGCGATGGCCTTCTCCACCGCGGGGATTCGCTGCCACCAGAAAATTAGTCATAATGACAGGTCATTATAGCCAATGAATGGATCGGTACCGATCGTGCCCACGACCCTGTTCGACAAGCTGTGGGAACGCCATTGCGTCGAGACCGCCGACGACGGCGAGAGCCTGCTGTACGTGGACCGCGTGATCATGCACGAACGCACCGGCGGCATCGCTCTCGACGCCCTGGCGCGTCGGCGGCGGGCCGTGCGTCGTCCCGATCAGGCGTTCTGCGTGGTCGATCATGTCGTGGACACCGAGCCGGGGCGCGGCGACGCGACGCGGGTACCGGGGGGCACGGATTTCATCGCAGCGCTGCGCCAAGGCGCAGCCGCTTTCGGACTGCGGATCTTCGATGTCAACGACGACGACCAAGGCATCTCCCATCTGGTGAGCGCCGAGCAAGGCATCGCCCTGCCGGGACTGTCCCTCGTCTGTCCGGACTCGCACACCTGCACGCTCGGCGCCCTCGGCACGCTCGCCTTCGGCATCGGCACCAGCGAACTCGAACACGTGCTGGCCACATCCACGTTGCGCATCGCCAAACCGGCCACCATGCGCGTGGTCCTGAACGGTCGGCCCAGGCTCGATGTCACCGCGAAGGATCTCGCGCTCAAGTTGATCGGCACGTTCGGCGCGGCCGGGGCGGCGGGCGCGGCCGTCGAGTTTGCCGGGCAGGCGGTCGCCGACATGGGCGTCGAGGAACGGATGACCCTGTGCAACATGGCGACGGAGTTCGGTGCCGCGACCGCCGTCGTGGCGCCGGACGAGCAGGTGCTGTCTTCGGTTCTGGCGACGCCGATGGCGCCTGTGCCTGCGCCCGTTGCCGAGTGGAGCAGGCTCGTCACCGATCCCGGAGCGCACTTCGACCACCGTGCGGAACTCGATGCTGCACAGGTGGAGCCGCAAGTGACGTGGGGAACGTCGCCAGAGCATTGTGCGTCGGTACATGCAGCCGTGCCGCCGCCAAGCGGTGCGGCGGCGCGCCGGGCGCTCGCCTACATGGCGCTCGAACCGGGTACGCCGTTGCGTTCGGTGCCCATTGATGCCGCGTTCATCGGCTCGTGTACCAATGCGAGGATCGGCGATCTGCGCTCTGCGGCAACGGTGCTTGCGGGGCGTCGCGTCGCGCCGGGAGTCGCGGCCTTGTGCGTGCCAGGCTCGCGTCGCGTGCAACGGACGGCGGAGGCCGAAGGGCTCGACGAGGTGTTCCGAGCAGCGGGTTTCGAGTGGCGTGAACCTGGTTGCTCGATGTGCTTCTTCGCCGGCGGCGAGACGTTTGGCAGCGGCAAGCGCGTCGTCTCAACCACCAATCGCAATTTCGAGAATCGTCAGGGGCCCGGAGTTCGCACGCACCTTGCGAGCCCGGCGGTGGTTGCCGCGTCGGCAGTGCATGGTCACATCGCCGCACCGGATCCGGTGTAGCGTCCATGGTTCCCCTTACGGTTCATTCGGGTGTCGCGGTGCCGCTGCTGCGGGCGAATGTCGACACCGACGCGATCATTCCATCGCGTGAAGTGCGCCGGGTGTCGAGAACCGGATTGGGGGACGGCCTGTTCGCCAATTGGCGCTACGTGGACGGGCAGACGGGCCGCCCCGATCCCGAATTCGTCCTGAACCGGCCCGAACGGGCTGGCGCCAGCATTCTGCTCGGCGGCCCCAACTTCGGCTGCGGCTCCTCCCGGGAGTATGCCGTTTGGGCTCTCGCCGAATTCGGCATCCGCGTGATCGTGGCACCCGATTTCGGGCCGATTTTTCGCAAGAACTGCGTCGCGAACGGCCTGCTGCCTGCGGGCGTGCCCATGGCGGCGGTGCGCGAACTCGCCGCGTGGAGCGACCGGGATCCACAGCACAACCGGCTCACCGTGGACCTCGTCGCAGCCCGGATCAAGGGGGCCGGGGAGCCCGTGCCCTTCGACGTCTCCCGCGCGGCCCGCATCCGGCTGTTGCGCGGGCTTGACGACATCGCCATGACAGACTGTCGTGCCGCTGCCATCGATGCCTTCGAGGCGGAGCGCTTCGCTGCGGAGCCTTGGGTGCGACTACCGTAGCCAAGGCGTGGGCACCCCGAGCTTTGGGAAAGCCCCACTCGCGAGGCGACGCACTCGAACGATTCGCCGACACGTTTCTCCCGTGGTGTGCCCGGGCGGACCTACAAGGCCGTCAAGATCATCTTGTCATCCCGTCTCGCCGATGTCCTGTTCGAGCGCTCGGCGGTAGAGCCTCAGGGTGACCGGGGCGAGGGCCAGCACGGGGCCGCCGAACAGCAGCGGCAGCAAGGCCACGCTGTAGCGGACGCCGTCGACGCCGAACACCATGTCGTTCAAGGCGCCGACCAGGGTCGGGCCGAGCATCAGGCCAGCGAGGCTGATCGCCATGTAGTAGAACGCGACGACCTGGGCGCGGATGCGCGGCGGCGCGATCGGCAGCAGCGCGGTCACGGAGGTAGCCGTGACGAAGGCAAGGCCGGCATTGCCGAGGGTGAGTAGGCTGAAGGCGGCCCAAGCGTTGTCGAGCAGCGGGCCGATGACGCAGGGCGGCACCCCAAGCGCCAGCCCGTACAAGGCAATGCGCATGGGCGCGTCGCGGTGGCCGCGTGAGGTGAAGCGGTCGGACAGTGCGCCAGCCAGGTTGACCGACAGCGGGCCCACTATCACTAGGGCAATGCCGTTTGCGAGAGCGAACTCCTCGACCGACCATCCCCAAGTGCGGGCAAACGTCACCGCCAGCCAGCCGTGGCTATAGGCGATGATGGTCATCACGCAGAACACCGAAAGAAAGGTCGCGAACACGGCGCCGTGCCGCGCCACGTGAGCGAACATATGCCCGAGGTGACCCCCGGCGGCGGTGTCGATGCGTTGCGGTTCCCTTACGAACAGGAACAGCGCGCCCAGAACGACGCCGGGAAGCCCCACCACCAGGAACGCCGTCTGCCAGCCGGCGAGTGGACCGAGCAGGGGCCAGTCAATGGTGTTGCCGCTACCCACCCAAGCCAGCACGGCCGCTCCGAGCAGCGAGGCCAGACCCATGCCGAGTGAGATGGCGCTTGAATAGAAGGCGATCGGTTTGCCCCTGCGCTCTTCCGGGTAGGAGTCGGAAATGAGCGACATTGCACATGGACTCAGGGTCGCTTCCCCGACCCCCACTGACATGCGCGCGACAAAGAGCTGCCCGAAGTTGCGGGCGAGTCCCGATAGCGCTGTCGCAGCGGACCAGAGGGTGATTCCGGCTGCGACGATCCAGGTGCGGCGCTTGCGGTCCGCGAGGTAGCCGAGCGGGAGGCCCATCGTCGCATAGAAGATCGCGAACGCGGGCCCGAGGAGGAGACCAATCTGGAAGTCGGAGAGTTCAAGGTCGGCCTTGATCGGGTCTATCAAGAGGCCAAGGATGTTTCGGTCCACGAACGACACGACGTAGGCGATCGTCAGCAGCGAGACCATGTACCAAGCGCGTGCCGGCCTCGGATAGGCCATCGGTCTTGCCCCTTCGGTCTGGTCGGTGGCGTTCTCGACTCCGCTCGCGGCGCTCATCGCGGTGCCTGCCGGTCGATGCGATAGATGACGGCGAGGTTGCCGTCGGGGTCGAGGAGACCGGCTTCGCGGCCGATCCGGCCGTCGTGCGTCACCAAGCGCTCCTCTGGAAATACGTGGAAGCTGTGGGCGTTGGCGCGTTCGAGCACGCCTTCAAAGTCCTTCACCTCGATGACGATCGCGCTGCGCCGCGGCGCCGCCTGGACCGGCAGATCGGCGACCTCGGTGAGCGCCATGACCCGTTCCTCGCTTGGCGTGTCGAGCGTCGCGAAACCCACCGGTTGGCTGGGATCGAGTCCGAACACCTCGTGCGAATAGCTGGTCTGCTGCGGCGCTTGGGTGAACGCGACGCGGAAGCCGAGCACGTCGCGGTAGAACGGCAGCGCTGCTTCTATGCTCCGGACCACATAGTTGGCACGCTGGAAGCGCAGGCTCATGGCGAATCCTCCGTCTCGTCGATGGGGTTGACTTGGTTTGCATTCGAAAAGGGGCCGTCGGGGTCGAGTACCCGCACTTTGGTGCAATGGCGCAGCTCGCTCTGGCGCGCGCCGAGTTCTTGCGCCCGGCGGGCGCTCTCCCGGCTTGACCGTGATGGCAAACGGCTCGGTCATGGGGCGGGCGCCTCGACGATCAGCACTTGGCAGTCGGCAATGCCTTCGCGCAGCGTGCGCGCTTCGGCGTACTCCGGCGAGTTCCAGAACGCGAGCGCTGCGGTCCGGTCCGGCCAGCGCGACACCACTACGGAGCCGCCGGGATGTTCGCCCTCGAGCACCTCGGCGCCGGGCGCGCGCAGGACGTATTCGCCGCCAAAGCGTTCGGTCAGCGCGGCGGCGGCCGGCGCGTAGCCGCTGAGGAACCGCGCCCGGTCGTGAATCTGGGCCGTCACGATGAGATATGCCGCCATGAGTGGAAACGCCTCCTCCTTCCTGTCAGGTCTCTAGGATGACGCCGTCGTCGATCAGGGCCTCGATCTGGTCCGGACCGTGACCGGCGGCGTGCGCCGCCTCCCGCGAGTGCTCGCCGATGCGCGGCAGGTGATGCCGCAACTCGAACCGCCTCCCCGCCATCTCAAGCGGCAGCTTGGGTAGTTTCGCGGTGTCGCCGGCATGAGCGCCGTCGGCGAGGCGCACGTGTGCGAGCCCGGCATGCGCGAGGTGGGGATCCTCGAACAGGTCCGATGGCTTGTTGATCTCGGCGAACGGCATCCCTGCTCGGGCGAGCCGCACGCCGGCGTCGGCGCGGTCGAGTGTCGCGAAGAGCTCGCGCAGCACGGGCATGAAGCGGTCGCGGGCGGCGACTCGGCCGGCATTGCTCGCCAGAGCGGCATCGGTCGCTAGCGCGTCAAGCCCGAAGTCCGCGCAGAAACGACGCCACTGGGTGTCGCTGACGACGGCGACGAAAAGCTGGCCGTCAGCGCAGTCGAACAGATCGTAAACGCCCCATGCGGCGCGCCGCACCGACATGGGTGCGGGTTCTTCGCCAAGCACCGCCTGTTGCGCCATGTGCTGGCCGACGAGGAACGCCGTGGTCTCGAACAGGGCGCTCGTGACATGCTGGCCGCGACCCGTCACGTTGCGTTGGGCCAGCGCGGCCAGGATTGCGATCGCTCCGAACATGCCGCCGGTGATGTCGACGATGGACGAACCCGCGCGCATCGGCCTTCCCGGCAGTCCGGTCATGTAGGCGAGTCCGCCCATCATCTGCGTGACCTCGTCGAGCGCCACGCGGTCGGCGTACGGCCCGCCCAGGAAGCCCTTCAGGCTGCAGTACACGAGCCGCGGGTTGCGCTGGGAAAGTACGGCGTAGCCGAAACCGAGGCGCTCCATGGCGCCTGGCCGGAAATTCTCGAGCACGACGTCGGCGGCATCGACGAGGCTGTGTACCAGTTCGCGCCCCTGCGGCGCCTTCAGGTCGGCGCAGAGGCTGCGCTTGTTGCGGTTGTACATGGCGAAGTAGCCGCCGCCGGAACCGGTCAGGCGCCGGGTGTTGTCGCCGCCGGGCGGCTCGACCTTCAGCACGTCGGCGCCGAGATCCGCGAGGATCACGCCAGTGGCCGGACCCATCACCATGTGCGAGAACTCGACGACGTGCAGCCCCTCGAGCGGCAAGGCGTGCTCCGCAACCCCGTCTGGCGATGCATTGCCCGCTCGACCGTCCGTGATGTCGTGACCATCGGGGGCCATCTGGTCGCCTCATTCACTGTGGCAATGTCATTATGATATAACATTAGGACATTTGGTGAACGGAAGTCGCATGGCCCCGGCGGAACGGACGGTCGACGTAGTCATCAGCGAGGTGGGAACCCGTGACGGTTTGCAGAACGTCGACACCATCATGGCCACCGACGCCAAGAAGGCTTGGATTGCCGCCGAGGCCGCCGCCGGCGTGCCCGAGATCGAGGTCGGTTCGTTCGTGCCGGCACGTCTCTTGCCGCAGCTTGCAGACACGGCAGAGGTGGTCGCCTTCGCCCGGACCCTGCCGGACTTGAGCGTGGCGGTGCTCGCACCGAACCTGCATGGCGTACGCGCAGCGCTCGACAGCGGCGCCCACCGGATATCGGTGCCGCTGTCGGTGAGCGAGACGCACAGCCTCGCCAACGTCCGCAGGTCGCACGCGCGGATGTTCGAAGAGATCGCCGCGATGGTCGCCGCCATCGCCGAGCAACCCGCCGACGCACGCCCGGCGTTCGAGGTGTCACTGTCCACGGCGTTCGGCTGCACGCTCGAGGGCCCGGTGTCGGAGGATCGCGTGGTCGAGATGGCGGAGCGCGCGATCGCCCTCGGCGCCGACGAGGTGGGGCTGTCCGACACCACCGGCTACGGCAACCCGGCGCAGGTGAAGCGGCTCACGCGGCGCATACACGCCGCGGTTGGAACGGAGCGGCTTACCGGCATTCATCTCCACAACACCCGTGGCCAAGGTCTTGCCAACGTCATGGCGGCGCTCGATGCGGGCCTGACCACCATCGATAGTTCGCTAGGCGGCCTCGGCGGCTGTCCATTTGCACCGGGGGCAAGCGGCAACATCGTCACCGAGGACCTCGTGTTCCTGCTCGAGGCGATGGGATTGTGCACCGGCATCGATGTCGAGCGGCTGCTCCTCGTCCGTGCTGACGTGCAGGCGGCGCTCCCGGACGAGACCCTTTACGGATTCGTTGCCGATGCAGGCCTGCCGAAGGGGTTCGCCTACGCCCCCGCTCGGCACCGGCGGTCTGCCTAAACTCTCGGCAACTCGGGCGAATCGACGAGAAGGCGGATGCAAAGGTACGCGGCGCTAGCGCTGCAGATGCACGTGGAGTCGGTTGCCGGCCTGCCGGACGTCGCCTCCTGTCGAGCCCGCATCTCCCAATCCCTGGAACGGATGGCGGCTCAGGTCGCAGCGAGCAAGGCATTCATAGGCCCACAAGTCCGGCTCGTGGTGTTGCCCGAGTACTTCCTGACCGGCTATCCCATGGGGGGCGCCGCCGCTTCGTGGCGGGCGCGAGGCTGCGTGGCGGTGGATGGTCCGGAATACGAGCGCATCGCCGAGGTTGCCGCCTCGAACGGCGTGTTTCTGTCCGGCAACCTGTACGAAGCCGATGAGCACTTTCCGGACCTCTACTTCCAGACCAGCTTCATCGCCGACGATGCCGGCGCGATCGTGCTTCGCTACCGGCGCCTCATCTCGCAGTTCGGGCCGACCCCATACGATGTGCTCGACCGTTACCTCGACGTGTACGGTGCGGACAGTCTGTTCCCGGTGGCCGACACGCGTCTCGGGCGCCTCGCTGCGGTCGCTTCGGAGGAGATCGTCTTCCCGGAGATCGCCCGTGCGTTGGCACTCCGCGGCGCCGAGGTGCTCTGCCACTCTTCGTCAGAGATCGCGAGCTCGGCGCTGACGCCAAAAAACGTCGCCAAGCGGGCGCGCGCCTACGAGAACCACGTTTACGTCGTGTCCGCCAATTCTGCCGGCTTGGGCGGCATCGACTTGCCCAACGCGTCGGTGGACGGCGCCTCGCAAGTCGTGGACTACGAGGGGCGGGTGCTGGTGGAGGCCGCCAGCGGTGAGTCGATGGCCGCCCACACGGACATCGATCTGGACGCGCTTCGGGCCTATCGGCGTCGCCCGGGCATGTTCAACGTGTTTTCCCGCCAGCGTCTCGCGCTCTTCCGCGATGTTTACGCGACTGCCGAAATCCAGCCCGAGAACGGCCTGCTCGACGGCACGGGCCGCGTCGTGGCGCCTGCCGCGGACTACTTCCGTTCCGCCCAGCGCGAGACAATCGCCGCGCTCCTTGAGCGCGGCCTCCTGACGTAGGGGCGCTGACGCGGCAACCCACTAGCACAGATTAGGATAGTTCGCCATGAAAAACACGGTGTACCGGCGTTGGATGCTGCCATCGCTCCTTGCTCTCCTGATGGCGGTCGGTGGCGGCACAGCCGCCGGCGCCGGTGAAAGCGGTTCGAGGGCTGGGCCGGGGGATGCCAACGCAACCCCCGAGCCGTTGACGCTCCGGCGGCAAACGCTGATCGTGCGGGACATCGAACGGTCGTTGCGACTGTACCGCGACGCTATCGGCATGGAGGTCATCTACGACAACATCATTCGCCGAGCGCATGCCACCGAGGACCGCGATCAGGCCATCCGGCTGGTCTTCCTGAAGGCGAGCAACGACTTCATCGGTGTTCTGGGCCTCGTGGACTATGAGTACGGGAACCCGGAGCATCCGGTTCACGTCAAGCCGGTTCGCAAGGAGGGTTTCACGCCTGGCAACTCGGTGGTGCTCTTCAACACCACCGAACTCGAGAAGCGATGGCATTTGATCGAAGCCGTCGAGGGCGTTGAGGTGATCACTGGTCCCTCCTATCGGGAATACCCGTCCTACGACGGCACCAGCACCATCCGCGTCAACGTCACCACGTTCTACGATCCGGACGGCTTCCTCGTGGAGTTCAACCAGCCGCTCGATCCGATCCATTAGCCTGCGTGCTCACGTTGGCTCACAGCGGTGGCTGAGCCTGTCTCACTGCGCCGCCAAGCTCCCGCTTTCCTGCGGCGCAAGCTACGGGTCTGGGCCCTGCCCCGCGTAGTCCTCCATGCTGAGGTTCATGCGGTAGTGGAAGTGCACAGTGTGGTACTGGCAGTGCAGCAGGTCCACGAGATCGCCTTGGGTGTCGAATGAGTAGCGCACGAGCGTGAGCACGGGATCGCCAGGCATGAGGCGCAACTGCTCGGCGACGGGGGCGGAGGCGGCGGCCGCGCTCAGGTGCTGTTCGATGCGGGCGATCCGGTGGCCGTTCTCGGCCATGATGTCGAAGCGCAGGCGGCGCTCGATCGCGGCGGCGTCGTAGCCCTGCTCGATGCCGCGCGTCCAGCTCTCGTAGTAGGCGAACGGAGTCTGGTCCTCCCGGTAGCGGACGCGAACGACGTAGTGCACGGACTCGTCCGCCGCGATCCCAAGTTCCTCGACGAGGTTCGCGGGTGGTGGACGCCGGTCGATGTGCAGCACGCGCACAACCGTGCTGCGCGACATGTGCGCGAGCCTTTCGAGCATGCCGACGAGCGGGGCCTCGACATCGGAAGCTGGCGCCCGGAACACGACGTGGCTGCCACGACCGCGCTTGCGCTGAATGAGCTCGTTGGCGACCAGAAGATCCATCGCCCGCTTCGCGGTCACGCGGGATACTCCGAAGCCCTCCGCCAGCTCGGCCTCGGTGGGTAGCTTGGCACCGTAGCCCACTTCGCCGGCGAGGATGCGCTGTTTCAAGAGTTGGTAGAGCTGGTGGTACAGGGGGATGGGACCATCGCCCTGCAGCGAGTCCAGCTCCATGGGGGTGAAAAGGCGCTGCAATCCGTTCACAACGGTCCCTTTGCGGAATGCACTAGCGTGCCAGCATGGACTGGATTATGGCGCATTCGGATCCGGCGCCCGGGCGCCCTCTCGATGATGGGGGTTCCCCTCGGGTTGCGCTGCCGAAGGCTCTTGCAGAGCGGCGTGTGCGGCGCGTGCGTCGATGAGGTCGAGCAGCATTCGGGTCAGTCGGGCGGGGTCGGGTGGCGGTTCGTCCTTGGCGAAATGCTGCTCGCGCAGCCAGTGCCAGCCGCGGAACAGATGTGCGCCGGAGGTTTCCGGGGCGAGGTCGGGCGGCGTGTCGGAGTAATCGGGGTGGCCGGCGGCGGGGCGCCGGACGAGTCTCGGATCGGCGGCCGCGGCGGCCCGGGCTAGGCGGTCTGAGCCGCCGATCCCGGCGACTTCGAGGCGCCGGCCACCGAGCGAATCGACGACGCGGACGATCGCCTCGACGCAATGTGCGACGTTCAAGGTTTCGGGGAGTGCCGAGCCGCCGTGGCCTGGAAGGTCGATGATCGCGATGTCGTCGGGTACTGGATCGAGCGCCGTGGCTGACAGTCCGGGTGGCGGGATCAGGATCCGCGTCGGCGTGGCGCTTGGCTTGTGCAGGTAGCGGACCTGGCCGAAGCTCGTGTCCGCGTGGCGCAGCGCGCCGGTGTCGAGGCAGAGATCCGCCGTGGCGACCGCCCGCTCGGGCAGGATTCGGTCGAGGTGGGCGTCCAGACACGCCCAGCGCTCATCGAGCGACGGTCCGCAATGCGCCATCGTGACGTTGCTGCCCCAGTCGCAGGCGTCGAGCCCTCCGGTCCAACGCCAGAGGATGCTGCCGCGCCAGCGCAGCATGACGAGAGGGATCGCGATCGACTGCAGGTTCTCGACCCGTTCGTTGCGGAAGGCGGCTCGGTACACGGCCGCATAGCCGGGTCCTGCGCGGAGGTAGCCCCGGGCGGTTACATGCATCGCCTCAGGAGCGCCGATCACCGGTGCGATCCGGTTCTCGGCACTGGGCGATTGCCAAGGGAAGAAGAGCGTTGCGTCGTGCGCCCCCTGCCAGGCCCGCGCCAAGTGGGCACCGTCGGCATTCGGCGTCACCTCCGGCAGGTAGCCAGCCGTAATGCGCTCCCGCTCGGCGTCTTCGAAAGCCGCTGCGTTGTCGAGCATTACGCCGGCGAGGGCGCGGGGTTCTGCCTTGGCCCATTCGACTGCGATCTGCGCGCCGGTTGCGGAGCCGTAAACGCCTACCCGGTCGAGGCCGAGCGCTCGTCGCAGCGCAGACATCGCTGCCACGCAGGGGGCGAGATCGACGACGGGCGCGGGCAGTGGATCAGAGTCGCCGAATCCTGGAGTGTCGGGGGCGATGACGGTGGCTCGGGTCGCAAGCCGTGCCATGAGCGGGGCAAGGAAGCTCGAGTCGAGCGGGGACGGGTGCAAGGCGAAGAGCGGCGGCCCGTTGCCAGCGATGCGGTAGTGGAGGTCGATCTCGGTACCGTCGAAGCGTACGCGGGCGCTGGCTCGGCGGATCGTCGGGTCGGTGGCGGTGGGAGACGCTGCATTCACAGTCCGAGAGCTCCCGGGTTCATTCGGCCTTCGGGGTCGAGTTCGCGCTTCACTGCGCGCAACACCTCGCGCGGCTCGGCGGCGAGGTCTCGGGCGAACGGATACAGGCGACCGATCTGCAGATGCACGGCTCCGAAAGCATGCAGCGTGTCGATCACTTCGGCGCGCAGGCGCAAGACCTCGGCGCGTGCCGCGCGGTTCTCGGCGAAATCGGTGGTCCGGCGCAGCACCGAACCCTCGACGGTGCGGCGGTGCAGGGCGTTGAGGCGGTCGGGCCAGTAGAACACCGGTTCGATCACGAAACAGTCCGTGTCCGCGTAGGTGAAGAGCGCACCGTGGACGATGCCATGGTCGGCGCAAGCGGCGTGGTTGCGTTCGAGCAGCGCGAGCACGGCCTCGTAGGCGGCCACCGCACGGGAGTGCGGGAGGAGTCCATGTACCGGCAGCCAGCGTTCTCCGGAGGGCCCGATCATGGAGTTGAGCGGACCGAACGGATGCGCCCGGGTGACGGTCGGTATGGTGTTCTCCACCTCTTCGCCGCCAGCGTCGCGGGCGATGCCGCGGATGCGGTCGGCGGCGTCGTGGGCGGCAGCCTGGGTGCGCTCCTCGACCATGAAGTGGGCGGAGTAGCCCTCATCCGGCAGGAATCGCCGTCCGGCGGCGGCAACGCGCGCACCGGTCTTCAATGCACCGAAGACGCTGCTCTCGGCGGCGACGGCATGGCCGAGCGTCCTCAGGTCGCGGGTGAGCGACTCTCGCTTCATCCGCTGCGCCTGTAGCGTGGGATCGAAGGCGAAGCACGATTCCGCGAGCCCGGCGCGAGACACTCTGGACATCGCCCGGAACAGGCCCGCGTGGTCGGCGAAGGCGAAGCTGACTCCGGCGCGCGCATCGGCGGCGGGCAGGAGCTTCAAGGTTGCCGTGGACTTGATGCCGAGCGCGCCGCTGTCGCAAGTGAAAAGGCCCGTGAGATCCGGCCCGTAGTGGCGAAAGAACGGCGTCGCACCCGCGCGAGCGGCGGCGCCGGTACGCAGCACTCGGCCGTCGGCCAGCACGATCTCGAAACCCACCACGGAGTCGGCGGCCGTGCCGTGGCGGCCGCTGCCCCAGAAGAGCGCGTTCTGCGACAGGGAGCCCCCCACGGTTGCGTGGATGCCGGACAAGGTGCCCCAGAACGGCGTGCGCACGCCGTGCGGCTTGAGTGCCTCGTGCAACGCCTGCCAAGTGCAGCCGGCCTGTACCGTGACGATCATGTCTTCGGTGTTGACGTCGAGCACCTCGCCCATGGCAGCCATGTCGAGGCAAAGGGTGCGGGGGCGCTGGCAGACATAACCGCCGCTGTAGGACATCCCGCCACCGCGGGGCACGACGACGAAATCCTGATCGCGGGCGAAACGCACGGTTTCGACGAGGTGCGCGACCTCGGCTGGACGGATCACGGCGGTCACCGCGTGGGCGTCGCCGGATATGTCCTGGCCGTAGAGTTCTCGCGAGGCGTCGTCCACGACGATGCGCGCCGGCCCGATGCGCTCGGCCAAGGCCTCGATCATGCGCCCGAATTCGGGGTGGGGGTTGCCCATCGCTTTGCCCTCCTCGACGATGCCCGCCAGCTCCACCGGCCTCACGGTCGCAGAGTTGACTTGCGTTTGAGTTCTAATGATATGACAATAGGAGTTTTCCTGTCGCGCCTGGAGTTTTGGCCAATGCCCGACATGCAGCGTTCGGATTTGACCCCGCGCCAATACTGGGACGAGGTCAAGTCCAATCCTCGTCGCGCTCGGTTCGGTTTTGGCGAGAAGGCGGGGCTGATCAACATCGACCTGCAGCGGGCGTACACCGACGTGGATCGTTTCGCGACCGCGTACCGCACCGATCCGAACCAGATTGCCTACATCAACCGCCTTGCGGAACTCGCGCGCGGCAAGAACATGCCGGTGATCTGGACCTATGTAGCGTATATGGACAACGCCGACGACGCCGGTGTGTGGGGCACGCGCACGAACACCGAGGACTCGCTGCAGAACATCGCCGAGCACAGCGAACGCGCCGAACTCGACCCGCGCCTTGACGTGGACCGCGAGCGCGACGCGGTCGTCAACAAACGCATGGCGAGCGTGTTCCACGACAGCCTGATCCCGTCGCTCCTCGTCTGGCACAAGGTGGACACGGTCATCCTCACCGGCGGCAGCACGTCGGGTTGCGTGCGGGCGTCGGCGGTGGCGGCGCTGTCGCACGGCTACCGCACGGTCGTTCCGGAGGAGTGTGTCGCCGACAAGCACGAGATCCCGCACTTTGCGAACCTTTGCGACATCATGCTGAAGTACGGCGATGTCGAGCCCTTCATGGCGGTCGAGGCGTGGCTTGCCGAACATCCAGGCTGTACACCGATCCGTGCCGCGCGCGGCGCGCCGTTCTAGGCGCTTGAAGCCGATGCGTGCGGACCCCGAACTCTACCGCTACCGGGCGTGGGACGAACGCTTGCCCATTCGCTGGCCGGGCGGTGCGCGGCTGGCATTCTGGGTGGCGCCAAACATCGAGTTCTACGAGCTCGACCCCCCGCCGAACCCGGCACGGCGGGCCTGGCCCCGGCCGGTTCCCGATGTGCAGGGCTATGCGACGCGGGACTACGGCAATCGCGTCGGCCACATGCGCATGATGGAGCTGCTCGACCGCTTCGGCGTGCGCGGCTCGGTGAGCCTGTCGGCGGCCGTGTGCGACCACCACCCAGAGATCATCGAAATGTGCGCGGCGCGGGGCTGGGAGTTCTTCAGCCACGGCATCTACAACACACGCTACGCCTACGGCATGGACGAGGAGCAGGAACGGGCGATGATCGAGGACTCGGTAGCCGCGGTCGCCCGTCACACCGGGCAGCGCTGCGCCGGCTATCTGGCACCAGCACTCACCCACACCGAACGCACTTTGGACCTCTTCGCCGAGGCCGGCGGCATCTACACCTGCGACCTGTTTCACGACGACCAGCCGACGCCGGTGCACGTGCGTTCCGGCAAGCGGTTTGTTTCGGTGCCGTACTCGCTGGAGCTGAACGACACCATCGCCTACGTGGTCAACCGGATCGAGCCTCGCCGCTACGGAGAGATGATCAAGCAGGCCTTCGATAGGCTCTACCGCGAGGGCGAACAGGGCGGCACGGTGATGTGCGTGCCGCTGCATGCCTACCAAGTCTCTCACCCACACCGGCTCCGCGCCTTCGAGCACGCCCTCGAGTACGTGGTCGGTCACGACGGGGTCTGGTTTGCCACCGGCGCTGAGATCGCTGAGCACTATCTCGCGCATTATTACGATCAGGATGTCGCACGCGCCGCCGGTGCGGCGGACGGCGGCGTCCAGGAGCGATCCGAGGGTACGCCGCCGTGACGCTCGACGCGGCCCATCTGCGCTATCCGCACCGTCGCCGCGGCATGGACCACGAGCGCTACGCCTGGTCCATGCTCGCCGAGCGGCCTGCGGTCGCGTGGCCCGGTGGTGCTCGGCTGGCGCTGTGGGTGAATGTGGCAGTGCAGTTCTTCCCGCTCGACCAGGTCGGCAAGCCCTTTGTGCCGCCGGGCGGCATGGCGACGCCGTATCCGGACCTGCGCCACTTCACGCTGCGCGAATACGGCAATCGCGTGGGCATCGTGCGCTGCTTGAACGCCCTTGACGCGTTCGGCATCCGTGCCACCTTCGCCGTGAACGCGGCGGTCGCGGAGCGTCATCCGGCCTTGCTTGAGCGGCTCGCCGCGCGCGGCGACGAACTCGTCGCAAGTTCTTGGCACATGGACACGCCACACCACGGCGACATGCCCATCGGCGATGAACGCGCACTCGTCGAACGGTCGTTGTCAACGCTTCGTCGGTGCTCGGGCCAAGCGGTCGAGGGCTGGGTCAGCCCGGCCGGTTCGCAGAGCCTCTTCACGCCGGAGCTCTTGGTCGAGCATGGGGTGCGCTACATGGGCGACTGGATCAACGACGAGTTGCCCTACGCGTTCCGCACCCTGTCGGGCGAGCTCGTCGCACTGCCGCTGTCGCTCGAACTCGACGACCACTTCCTGATCGGCACTAGCCTCCATTCCGAATGGGAGTACGCAACGCAGGTAAAGGATGCCTGCGACTACCTTGTGGCGGAAGCCGAGGCGACCGGCGGCGGCAGGCTGCTGGCGCTGTCGATCCACCCGTGGCTGCTCGGGCAGCCGCACCGCATCGGCGCGTTTGAGTCCGTGCTCGAGCACCTTGCCGCCACGCCCGGGATATGGTCTGCATCGGCATCGGAAATCGTCGCGGCCTGGCGTGATCAACAGGATTGACGCCTCGAACCCCATTGCGCGGGTCCTGTTGCTTGGGGCTTGCCAGGTGCCGTGCGCGGCGGGCCCCATCGAGCTGGTGGAGCTCTTGGCCGGCGAGTACGACAACAACGAGCAGGTCTGGCAGCAAGGAGTGGACGACGAGCCCCCTGACCCTCGGCGGCACTGGCGCTTCGAGCGTCGAGGGCCGGCGAGCATGGCACTCGCCGTCGGCCATGGCCAGGCGGCGTCCGACGCCCCGGAGTTGACGCTGTCGTTTGCCGAAGGTGTGGATGGCCTCGTCACGGAGGTCAGCGGCATGGCGTGTCGCGTGCGGTGGCGCGAGCGCGACGGCGGCGCCTATGAGGGACGCACCGAATCGTGCCCCGGATTGCCGGCGACACTGCACGTGGACCGTGAATGGCTGACCGCGACGTGGCCCGCAGAATCAGGTGAGCGGGTGGAGCGGGCGCGTCGGGTGCGGCACTACACCGGCTGGGTGGCCTTGCGGCGCGACCGGCTGGACCCTGCGGCCGCCCAAGACGACTATGTGTTCCTGCGCGAGGCACGCTGGCACGACGAGGGCTTCTTGCTGCCCGTCCTCGACGGCGGCGACGCGACGGGCTACGCGATCGAGCTCGCACGGCTCACCTACCAGAATACGCGCACGGCGGTGCTCAAGCTGGGCGTTGTGGACACGGCGACCGGCGAGACGCTTGCGTATTCTTGGGCGGAACCTGGCGCCGGCCGAATCGGCATCAACCTGCGCTGGATACAGGCAGGGCTGACCCGCGAGGGAAGTGCCGAGAGATCCGGCGCTGCCGAGGCCGCGGCGCGATTGGACTGATTGCGCGACCCGCTCCGCGCGCCGGTCGGATCGGCCGACGAAACCAGAAAGCTCCGCGGAGAAGTGGTCTTGGCAGCTCCGGTTTACGGATCTCCGCGCGCAGGTGCCTGCTCAACGCCCTCGCGCACGCGCCGGTAGTAGATCCAGCTCGTGACGTTGCCGCGTTCGTCGTCCAGAGCTGGCGGTTCGGTGTACTCGGGGTAGTGCGTCGCGATCTCCTCGCGCATGCTGGCGGGCAGCGCTTCCCACGAGTCCAGCCTGAGGCCGGATGTGTGCATGTAGATCACGCCCTCTCGACCGCCCATCTTCATCCAGGGCAGCCAGTCGGACATGCGCGCCCAGCCGACGTGACTGCCCGCATGGGATCCATCGGCGTCGAGCAGTTCGGCGGCAGCGCCGAAGAAGTTGAACATCTCGGTCGCGTGGTAGGTGCCACCGACTTCGGATTGGAAGCCGCCGCCGAGCGGATTCGGGTAGAACAGAGGCACCGTAGTGGTCTGCCGCCACAGGCCGCCTTCGACATGGCCGCTCCAGCGCATCGGCGCGCCGCGTGGATCCTTCTCGTACATGGCGAAGTTCACCGGGTCGTTGGCGACATGCAGGACCTCGACGGTGGCGCCGGTCCACGGGTTATCCCAAGTGGCCAGCGCTGCGCCGCTCGCCGGGTCGCGGTAGATCAAGAGTTCCCGCGAGACCATGCGGAACCCGCTGCCCCGTTCAGCGTGGTTGTCCGCAACGCAGGCGCGCACGTTCATGCCCTCGACGTCGAACAGGTGCCGATCCCGTTCCCCTTGGCGGCGGGAAAAAGCTCGGCCTTCCCACCAAAAGGTCGTTGGCTGTCCGTCGACTGTCGAACACATGATCTTGCGGGATATCGTCAGGGCATCGAGAGGATCGTTCGGATCCAGTTCGCGCGCGGTTGCGGGGTAGAGCAGGGCGACGGCGAATAGTGCGCAAGAGACCTGCTTGAGCAGCGGGTGTTTCATGGTCACGTTCCTCTCGTGTGGTTTCGCGCTTGGTTGGGGTCGGCGTTTGTGCTTCGGACATCGGCGAGTGCGTTCACGCCGCGAGTGCTTCGAGTATGGCCGATGCGGCGCGCTCGCCGGAACGGATTGCGCCTTCGATGCCGGGGGCGTCGGCGACGTGCTCGCCGGCGAAATGCATCGGTCCCACCGGTTGTGAAAGCGCGGCGCGACTGGCGGCGACCCGGCCCGGCGGCCAGGCTGCGTAGGCGCCGCGGGCGAACGGGTCGCTGCCCCAAGCGTGCCGTGCAAGATAGCGCACGCGGCCGGCGGCGCTCGGGCGGACGCGCGCGAGCGTCGTCAACGCGAGTTCCTCGAAGGCAGCCTCGTCGAGGCGGTCTAGGAAGGTTGTCCCTGCCCCGTTGACGAAGGCCTTGAGGCCGATGATTTCCCGTGTTTGCGAGTGGCGTCGCGGAAAGATGCGCTCCAAGGGTGTGTCGGTCCACATCGTGGGCGGCAACCCGTCCTCTTCCCAGAAAGGCGCCGCGTCGAACAGGGCCACGGTGACTCGCGTGTACACCGTTTCTTCAATGGCGCGGCGGGTGGCGGACGCAAGGGGCAAGCGCAGCCGCACTCCAGCGAGCACGGGCAGGGGCAAGGTGCAAATGCAGCGCCGTGCGCGATACTCGGCGCCGTCTGCCACGCGTATGTACATTTGGCCGCCGGCTTCGACGATCTCGGTGACGACGCTGCCATAGCGGACGTTGACTCCCGTCGCGAGGCACTCGGCCAACGCGCCAGCACCGGCTTCGAGCCGCCCGCTGCCGGTGTCTTGGCGGCGTGCGAGCGCCCCTCGCCACCACCCGAGCACGCTCACTTGGTCGCTGTGTTGGTGGTTGCCGGCCACGTTGACCAGGCGCAAGGCCTCAGCCGAGACGCCGCGCTCTTCGAGCACCGTGGTGATGGAGCGGTCGTGGACGGCGGCTTGCGCGGTGTCCCAGTCGGAGGCTTGCGCGAACGGAATCGGGCTGGCGAGGTAGTGCGCCTCAAGCCGGTAGGGCGCAATCGCCCGCTCGACACCGGTCAAGGGGTTGGCCGGCGAATCATCCCAGTCTCGCGCATCGAGCGTCTGGCCGTTGACGTGCAGGGCGAGTCCGCCTGCGCCGGGCGGCGCGGAAGGGCCGATGGCGAGACCACACGCCCGCGCCAGCGCATGCACCCGCGTGTAGGTGTCGCCTACCTCGACCGCGCCGAGCTCGGCCCGGTCGGGAAGGTCGAAGCGGGTGTACACACGGCCGCCCGGACGGTCTCGGGCTTCGATCACGAGCACTCGCAGGCCGGCTTCCGAGAGCCGTCTTGCGCCGGCAAGCCCCGCAAGACCGGCGCCGAGCACCAGCACGTCCACTGGCGGCTCTGGTTGCGCTCGGCTCCTGCGGCCGCCGGCCAGCCCGGCGGCCGCAACGCCAAGTGCCTTGAGGGCATGGCGCCGCGTAGTGCTGCGCAAACGGAGGCTGCAACGGCGATCGACGCTCACCATCGGACGCTCACAGCCGATAGCTCAGCTCGATCCCGATCTGGCGTCCTCTCCGCGGCAGCGCGAAGAACGCCCGCGGCATGCCGGTATCGGCGCCGGCGGGTGCTGAGTTGACGGAGGTGAAACGATTCAGCAGTGGCGACTGCAGCCAGCGGGTGGCGAGGATCGCCGAGTCCTCGTCGGTCAGGTTGCGACCGATGAGCGCCGCGGTCCAACGTTCGCCGCGGATGCCCATACGCAGGCCGAGCAGGGTCGCGGCCCCCGTATAGGACGCTTGGTGCAGCTGCGTATAGCGCTTCGATTCGTGGCTCATGTTGACGTTGGCGAACCATTCCCGTCCCGCCGCCTGGCGCAAGTTCCAGTCGAGCCACATGCCGAGCTGGTGCCGGGAACCCATCGGGAACTGGTGCCCGGCCACCGAGCAGTCGCCCCTGCCGTTCGGATTGAGTGAGGTCGCCGGGTCGCCGGTGAACTTGCCGCCGCCGCTGGTCAGCGTCCATTGGAACTCGTCGCAGCCGCTCGTGAACTCGGAGTCCGCCAGCGCGTAGTTGAAGCCGATGCGCAACGTGTCCGAGACGCGGGCGAGCGCTTCGAGCTCGACGCCGCGCACCTTGCCGTCGGCTTGGTTTGTGACCACGGAGTTCAGGGCGCCGCTCGGGGATGCGACGGGCGTGGTCAACTGGTAGCTCTCGATGTCGGTGAAGAAAAGCGCGACGTTCAACTGCAGCCGTCCACCCATCGCCGCGGTCTTGATGCCGCCTTCGAAGTTGCGCGACTGCTCCTCTTCGTACGATGCCCTGCCGACGGCGACGCCGGTCGCCCCATTGAGGCCGCCCGGCTTGATACCGTCCGAGTAGGTTCCGTACAGAAGCATGTCGTCGCGGACGGCGTAGTCGAGGGTGAGGCGAGGCGCGATGCTGGTGAAGGTCTTGGCGCCGCCGAACTCGATCATGCCGGCGGCGTCGCGATCCTCCTGCTGTTTCTCTTCGTCGGCGTAGCGCATCTCCAAAGTGGCGCCAAGCCGCTCGGAGATGTCCCAGGCAAGAGCACCGAACGCCGCAAGGTTGGTGACGAAGTTGTCCGTGCCGTCCTCCGTGGTGCCACCGACGACCAGGTCGCTCACGTCCTGCTCGTAGTCGTAGTAGAACACCCCTGCGCTGTAGCGCACGCGGGACTCGGCCGGCGAGTTCCAGCGGAATTCGAGGGTGTTCTCCGTGTATTCGGAGACCTCGGACAGCGCGAAGAACGCTTCCGGACCGAGAAAGAAGTTGGTCGGGCCGTGGTCCGAGTCCGACCCGGTCTTGCGCTCCTCGTCCCGATACGAGGTCTGGAACGTGAACACGTGCCCCGATCCTGCTTCGTACTCGGCCGAAAGAGCCAAGACGTTGAGGTCCCGCTCCACGCCGCTGAAGACGACGCCGCGTTCGAGGCCATACAGAGGACCGAACGGCGGCAGGAAGGGCAGGCAGGCGGTGTTCGCGCAGATGCTGTCGGGGCCGATGCCCGGCAGCACGTTGGGCATGCCGTCCGCGTCGGCGCCGTCGTTGAGCTGGATCGGCCCCACCTCGATTTCGCCGCAGTAGTACTGGTTCGAGTTGTCGCTCTCGACCCGGGGCCAGTAGGCGAGAGACCGGTAGCCGGGATAGCAGTTGTTCGATGTCGCCGACTGCAGGAAGAACGGCCGGGTGCCGTCTTCGTCGGACTGAGACTGAATGCGCGCCACGATCGACCAGGCATCGGTGGGCGCCCAATCGAGCGTCAGGTTGATCGAAGTGGTCTGCTCCTGCCCGATGTCCTGTTCGGTGACCCGGTTCGTCCACTGGCCGGCGAAGTCGTAGTGCCGCACGGCCGCGCGCAGGCCGAGCACGCCTTCCACGATCGGGGCGTCGAGGTGGCCTACCATCTCCCGCTCTCCGCTGCCGAGCGCACGCACCCGGAAGCCTCCGCCGAGGTCGTCTTCGACGCGCTTGGTGACGAAGTTGATCGCGCCCGAATAGGTATTGCGGCCGTACAGGGCACTTTGCGGTCCCCGGATCACCTCGACGCGGTCGAGATTCGTCATGTCGAGGCTCTGAATGTCACCGGCGTAGTACATGCCGTCGACGAAGTAGGCGACGCCGCTTTCAACGCCGAATTGCACTCCGGCCAGAATGTTGCCTTGGCCACGGATCACAGGTCGTTCGGTGGCGCGCCCGAACGCGCTCGAGAAGCTGAGCCCGGGCGCGAACCGGGCCATGTCGGAGATGCTGTTGATGTCCAGCCCTTCCATGGTTGCGTCCGTGAATGCCGAAACCGACACCGGCACCTCGTTCAGATTCTCCTCGACCTTTCGGGCGGTCACGGTGATTTCCTCGATCTGGCTTTCTTCGGTCCAGGCGGGCGCGCCGCCGAAAACCATGGAAGGCCCGATGAGCGCGGATGCAAGAAAAAAGGCGTGTCGCATGGTGCTGACCCTCTCGGTTGGGCTCATGTGCCCGGTGCGGGGCGCGCCTTTGCCAACGTCCATGGCAGCCGAAGCATGGCTTCGTCCGGCACCACGGTGGCAGTGGCGCACCTCAAATGATATATTGATACGTCATTGGGACAAATTGCAAGGGCCAGCGACCCATTCGCGACAGGAAACCGCGCGTTGACGGGCCGGCGGCGATACGAACTGACGGCAAAGGCGAACGGCCGGCATCTGGGGTAGGCTGGTGGCATCAGGATTCGGACGTGACTTGGGGCAGGCACCGAGATGGCCCGTGTGCGGCCGAGGCGATGCGAAACGAAGAGGATGAGAGATGAGCGACATCCGTTCCGGAATGCCGGTGCTGGTCCGGCACGAGGGGGAGTGGCGAGGCGAGTACGTGCATATCGACCCGGACGGCGCGGTCTTGGACCGGCATGCCTCGCACTTGGTGTGCGCCTTTCCCGAATCCGGCCCGTTCGACTACCACCAGACAAACACGTACATGTGGGCGGACGGGAAGCGCGAGGAGATCCAGTTCCCGGCTGCCTATCGCGACGGGCGCATCTGGTGGGACAACGATCGCATCGTCGGCTCCGCCTGGGAGGTGGACGAGCGGACGATCATGCTCAACTGGTCCCGCAAGGACCTCCCGGGCAGCTATCTGTACGAGATGATCCAGATCAACGAAGGCAACGATCGTCGCGCCCGCACCTGGCACTGGTTCGTCGACGACATCCTGGTGCGCCGCACCTGCATCCGCGAGCGCCGTACCGTTTGAGCCGCAGAGCTCCACCGGCATTGCGCTCATCGCGCGGAGGCGAAACAGCTACCGCTTAACCACCTCAAGGGCTGCTAGACTCCGCCGCCGCTGACTTGTGATCTCTCGGACGGTAGTTTGGACATACTCTGTCTTGATCTCGAAGGCGTGCTGGTGCCGGAAATCTGGCTGTCCGTGGCGGAGCGCACCGGTATCGCCGAACTCAGGCGAACCACCCGCGACGTGCCCGTGTATGACGACCTCATGCGCTACCGCATGGATGTGCTCGAACGCAACGACCTCAAGCTCAGCACCATCCGCGAGGTGATCGGCGGGCTCGAGCCGCTGCCGGGAGCGGCCGATTTCCTGCGCTGGGCACGGCGCAACTTTCAGGTGGCCATCCTGTCGGACACCTTCTACGAGTTCGGCATGACGCTCATGGCCAAGCTCGACCATCCGCTGCTGCTGTGCCACCGACTGACGGTGCAGGACGACCGCATCGTCGGCTATCGGCTGCGGCAGGACGATCCCAAACGCGAGGCGGTACGGGCGTTTCATTCGCTCAATTATCGGGTGCTGGCGGCGGGCGATTCCTTCAACGACACGGCGATGCTCGAAGAGGCTGACGCCGGCGTCTTCTTCAACGCCCCGGCCAACGTGGTGGCCGAGTTCCCCGAGTTCGATGCGGTGGACTCTTACGACGCCTTGGCTCAGCGTCTCAAGCAACTCCAGGGAGGGTAGGCATGGCCACAGCAGGCTCGCGGTTTCGCGCCGCGCTCGAAGCCGAGAATCCGCTGCAGATCGTCGGCGCCATCAATGCCTACGCCGCCATCATGGCCGAGCGGGTGGGCTTTTCCGCGATCTATCTCTCCGGCGGCGGGGTGGCGGCGGCTTCCTATGGCCTCCCCGACCTCGGCATCACCTCCATGGAGGACGTGCTGGCGGACGTGCGCCGCATCACTGCGGCCAGTTCCTTGCCGCTTCTGGTGGATGTGGACACCGGCTGGGGCGGGGCTTTCAACATCGCCCGCACCATCGGCGAGATGGACAAGGCCGGCGCAGCGGCCGTGCACATCGAGGACCAGGTGGCGGCGAAGCGCTGCGGGCATCGCCCGAACAAGGAGATCGTCTCGAGCGACGAAATGTGCGATCGCCTTAAGGCTGCCGCCGATGCCAAGCTCGACGACGATTTCGTCGTCATGGCGCGCACGGACGCGCTGGCGGTGGAAGGGCTCGATGCCGTGGTGGAGCGGGTGGCGCGGTTCGAGGAAGCCGGTGCCGATGCCATCTTCGCCGAGGCCATGACGGACCTCGGCATGTATGGACGGGTGACGGAGGCGGTGAGCATCCCCGTGCTCGCCAACCTCACCGAGTTTGGTCAGACGCCGCTGTATGCCTTGGACGAGCTAAGGAGCGTGGGTGTTAGGATGGCTCTCTATCCCCTTTCCGCGTTCCGCGCCATGAGCTTGGCGGCGCTGAACGTATATGGGGCGATTCGCCGGGACGGAACGCAGAAGGCGGCGCTGGAGTCGATGCAGACCCGTGCGGACCTCTATGATTTCCTCGGCTATCACGACTACGAAGACCAGCTAGATCGGCTTTTCGCCGACGGCAAGGGCGGCTGACGGACGAGCTGCGGCAAGCCCCTCGAAGCGCGCCAGATTCGCTTTGAGGCACGCGAGCGGCTCAAGACACGAGAGGAAGGGAAATGGTGGACAAGAAACTCGGCGGCGCGGGCCTGCGCGGCCAAAGCGCCGGCGAAACCTCGCTTTGCACGGTAGGCAAGACCGGCACGGGGCTCACGTATCGGGGCTATGACATCTCGGAACTTGCCGAGGGTGCGACCTTTGAGGAGATCGCCCATCTCATCTTCCATGGCGAGTTGCCGAACGCATCGGAGCTCGATGCCTATCGCGCCAAGCTGAAGGGGCTGCGCGGCTTGCCGGAGGCAGTGAAGGAGGTTCTCGAACGCATCCCGGCGGACGCCCATCCCATGGACGTGATGCGCACCGGCTGCTCCATGCTTGGCAACCTCGAGCCGGAGGGCGATTTCGGCAATCAGCAGGAGGTGGCCGACCGCCTGCTCGGCGCGCTCCCTTCCATCGTCAACTATTGGTATCGGTTCAGCCACGATGGCGTGCGGGTGGAACTCGAAACCGATGCGGACTCCATCGCTGGCCACTTCCTCGAAACCCTGCACGGGCGCGCTCCAAGCGACCTGCATCAACGGGTAATGGACGTCTCGCTCATTCTTTATGCCGAGCACGAGTTCAATGCCTCCACCTTCACCGCGCGGGTGTGCGCCTCGACGCTGTCGGACATGCACTCCTGCATCACCGGCGCCATCGGCTCTCTGCGCGGGCCGCTCCACGGCGGTGCCAACGAGGCGGCGATGGCGTTGATCGAGCGCTTCGAAACCGCCGAAGAGGCGGTGGCGGCGGTGCGCGGCATGTTGGCGGCGAAGGAAGTCATCATGGGCTTCGGTCACGCCATCTACCGCACCTCGGACCCCCGCAACGGCATCATCAAGGGCTGGGCAGAGAAGCTGGCCGGCGAGGTGGGCGACGAGCGCTTCTATCCCGTCTCCTGCGCCATCGAGAAGCTGCTCTGGGACGAGAAGAAGCTCTTCGCCAATGCCGACTTCTTCCACGCCGCGACCTACCACTTCATGGACATTCCCACCAAGCTCTTCACGCCCATCTTCGTCTGTTCGAGGGTGTCGGGCTGGAGCGCGCACGTGATGGAACAACGCTCGAACAACCGCATCATCCGGCCGAGCGCGGACTACATCGGCTCCGAGCCGCGTTCGTTCGTGCCGCTGGCGGAGCGCTAGCGGTGAGCGCGAATGTCGAGACCAACGTGCGGCCGGCGCCGGATTCGGAGCTGGTTGACATCGCGGACTATGTGCTGGGCTCGGTGACCCGCGACGAGGCGTTCGACACTGCCCGCCACTGCCTGATGGACACGCTCGGCTGCGGCTTCTTGGCGCAGCGGTTTCCGGAATGCGCGAAGCACCTGGGGCCCATCGTCCCGGGCACGGTCGTGCCGAACGGCGCCCGGGTGCCCGGTACGCAGTTCGAGCTCGATCCGGTGAAGGCGGCCTGGGATATCGGCTGCATGATCCGCTGGCTGGACTTCAACGACACGTGGCTGGCCGCGGAGTGGGGGCATCCGTCCGACAATCTCGGCGGCATTCTGGCGGTGGCGGACTACGTCAGCCGTCGAGAGGCGGCAGCCGGCCGTGCCCCGCTCACCATGCGCGACGTGCTCGAAGGCATGATCCAAGCGCACGAGATACAGGGCTGCCTTGCGCTAGAGAACAGCTTCAACCGAGTCGGCCTCGATCACGTGCTGCTCGTGCGAGTGGCCTCGACTGCCGTCGTGACGCGCCTGCTGGGCGGCACCCGGGAGCAGATCGTCGACGCGCTCTCCCACGCATGGATCGACGGCTCTAGCCTGCGAACCTATCGCCATGCTCCGAACGCCGGGCCGCGCAAGTCCTGGGCCGCCGGCGACGCCACGAGCAGGGCGGTGCGCTTGGCCATGTTGGTGCTCAAGGGCGAAATCGGCTATCCAAGCGCCCTCAGCGCGCCGACTTGGGGCTTCTACGACGTGTCGTTCGGTGGCAAGCCGTTCTCCTTCCAGCGCCCATACGGCTCGTACGTGATGGAGCACGTCCTGTTCAAGATCTCCTTCCCGGCAGAATTCCACGCCCAGACGGCGGTGGAAGCAGCGGTCGAACTGCATCCGGAGGTTGCAAATCGAATCGACGATATCGACCGAATCGAACTCACCACCCACGAGTCCGCCATCCGCATCATCAGCAAGACCGGCGACCTCAACAACCCCGCCGACCGCGACCACTGCCTGCAGTACATGACGGCGATTGGCCTGTTAAAGGGCGACCTGACGGCGGACGACTACGAGGATGCCGCCGCCCGAGACCCGCGCGTGGACCAGTTGCGCGACGTCATGGTGGTGCAGGAAGACGAGCGCTACAGTCGCGAATACCACGAGGCCGACAAGCGCAGCATCGCCAATGCGGTGCAAGTGTTTTTCCGGAACGGCACCAAGACCCAAAAGGTGGATGTCGAATACCCCATCGGCCACCGCCGCCGTCGCGACGAGGGCATCCCCATCCTCGTGGAGAAATTCCGCCGCAACCTAGGTGTCCGGTTCCCCGCTGGCCAAGCCGGCGCTATCGCCGAGCGATGCCTCAACCGCGAAGCCCTGGAGGCAACACCAGTGCACGAGTTCATGGACCTGATGGTGATCTGACGGCGACGGCTTTGGCTGGCATCCCACTCTCGATTGCGCCGCAAGGCGGCGGCGCCAGGGCTTCTGGAGGGAGGGCGTCTCGCCCTCCATTGCACCTGCAAGGGTGCCTGCGAGTTAGCTCGTTTTGATGGCCGAGGTCGATCAGTCGAACGTGGCGTTTCCGTATCGCAATGACGCGCCGTGGCGACGCGTGTGGAGGGCGGACCCCTGCAAAGGGGCCCGCTAGAAACGCACGGCGGCACGTAGTTCTGCTATGGCGCCGCTGCCGCGGTAGTGGTCCTCGCCGTGGCCTGCCGCGAACTCTAGGTTGAGTCGGTTGCGTGCGTTCGGGATGCTGAGGTCGTAGCGGACTCCTACTAGCATGGTGCGGCTGCGTTGGGGGGCAAAGTCCAACTCCGCGAACGGTGTCATCGACCCCGGTTGCCGCACGACCGTCAGGCTGTGACCGATGCGTGCGGCCATGCCCCAGTTGTTTCTGCCTTGCAGGGCGCGCAAGTCTGGCTGGTGGGACTCGAGGATGGCGGATGTCTGCGTCGCTCCCATGCCGATGCCTGAGTGCGCGGACAGCGACAGCGACATCCCCGTGCCGTCTGGCGCGGGGTGCACCGTGGCTGTCAGGCTGAGGCCATTCTCCTCGTAGTCGTCGGCCGCGTGCATGGCGAGAAGCCGTGCCTTTGCTTCGATGCTCAAGCGACCACCGGAATCGAAGCGCACGCCGCCGATCAACTCGCCTCCGGCGCCGGTCTCGCCGTCGCCGCTGTCGTGACGCGCTGCCACTTCGCCAAACCAAGCAAGGCTGCCGCCGCCTTGCAGTGCGACCAGCCGCGCTGCCTCCATGCCGGCGCGCTGGCGGGCAAGGCCAACTTCAAGGCCGTTGATGATGCCGATGCCGCCGTCGGTTTGCAGTTCGAGGACGCTCGTGTCGCCTAGGATCGAGACGTCCCAAGCATCGGCGGAGGCGATGCTGCGGCGTCCGCCGAGGCTCAACAACCACATGGAGAGATCCGCCGATCCGCGCTGGGCGGTGGTGCTGCGGCTCTGGCTGACATCGCCCCAGCCGGCGCCGACGATGGCCCACACCTCGGCGCCCTCACTGGGCGTCACATGCAGGTACGGGAAGACACTGGTGAGTTCCGTGTCGAGGCTGCCGGTGCCGCTCGCGCCACGGCCGGCGAATTCGTAGTCGGCTTCGCCGGAACTCGACGACACTGCGAAGCCGGCCATCCAGCGTTCGCCGAAATCCGCATCGGCGCCGAAATAGACGCTGCTCACGCCACCGTCATAGGCGCTCGCCTCGAAGGACTGTTGATCGACATGGCCCCAGAAGGTCCACTGGGCCGGGGGCTCCCATTTCACGTCTTTTGCCGCTGCCAGATGCATCCCGAGTCCGGTGCCAAAGCTAGCCTGGTGCCAATCATCGGCGAAGGAAGTGCCGACGGAACTTGGTTGACCGAAGCGAGATGGGTGGTGCGAGAAACCAAGGCGGCCACGCCCACCGAAGCGCAGCCCCTGCCACGTGCTGCTCTGGCCTGCGGCTGGCTGGGCGTTGCCTCGCGCGGCGCGGAATCGAGCACCGATGGCGGTCTGCACGCTCGACAGTGTGCTGGCACCGATGGCAGCGAGGCTGCGTTCGGTGGCGTCGGCTTCCGCCGCGTCCGTGCTGACGGTGACGCGGAAGGTCTGCGAGGCCGTTCCGGCGGTGTTGGTGGCGGTGACGGTGACCGTCCCCTGGCCCTCCACGCGGGGCGAAACGATCACTTCGCTGCCGCTTCGCGTCACGGCGATGGCATCGCCTTCGCTGGCGACGCTGTAGGTAAGCGCCGTGCCGGAGAACGCGCCGGACGCTTCGACCGTTTCCGAGTCGCCGCCGGTCGTGAGCGAGAGGTTCGGCAGCGAACCCACCGTGGCGGGCACCTGATCCTGCACGGTCACCACAAACTCCTGCATCGCACTGCCGGAGGCGTTGCTGGCGGTGACGGTCACCGTGGCGTTGCCGGCGACGAGGGCCGTGAGCTGGGCCGTTTGGCCAGCAAGCGTGGCGGTCATGTTCGAGTCGGAAGAGGAGGCGACGGCATAGACGAGCGCGTTGCCCGTGAAGGCGTCCGAGAAGTCCACCTGTGCGGTATCGCCGACGGTGAGCGTCACCGCCGCCAGTTCGCCCACAGCCATCGGCATTTGGTCGCTGACCATGATCGTGAAGGTCTCGCGCACGCTGCCAGCGGTGTTGCTGGCCGTCACCGTCACCGTCGACTCGCCGTGTGACACTGCCGCGATGCTGATGCTATTGCCGGCGCGTGTTGCGGTTGCGTATTCGGGGTTGGACACCTCCATCGAGAAGCTCAAGGCCGTGCCTGAGAACGTTTCGGCAAAGTCCACCGATGCGGTATCGCCGACGACGAGCGCCACGTCGTCGAGTGGCTGCGCCACCATGGGTGGGATGTCTTGCACTGTGGTCTGGAAGGCGAGCATCGCGCTGCCGGCCGAGTTGCTCGCAGTGACGGTTACCTCTGTGGTGCCGGCCGCAAGCGCCTCGACAACGGCCATCGTGCCGTCGGCGGTTGCCGTGGCCACACCGGCGTCGGCGGACGTCACCGAGATGGCGAGGTTGGTGCCGGTGAACCCGGCGCTGAAGTCCACCGACTCGGTGTCGCCGACGTCGAGGTTGACATCGCCGAGTTCGCCCACGGCCTGGGGTTCGCGGTCGTTCACGGTGACCGTGAACTCCGTTTCGTCGGTGCCGGCGCTGTTCCACGCCACCACGGTCACGGTGGCGGTACCGGGTCCCACCGGAATCAGGGTGATGTCGTAGCCTTCGTGCTCGAGGCGCACGACGCTTTCATCCGACGATGCGGCGCTGCAATCCGTGGGGCGGTTCGAGAACACGCCGTAGAAGTTGATCGTGAGCCTCGGCTCGTCCACGAACATCATCACGTCTTCAATGGTGCCAACGGCAACCGGTGCCTCGGCCCAGACGGGAGCCGCCATCAGCGCGGCCACGGGCACCAGTGCCAGCATGACCCACCGGCGGAGCCGGCATCGGCAGCTCTCGCGAACGTCGCTGGAGGCGGGATCTTCGGTCAACACGGAGCGGTCTCCTTCCATGCCGGCGTGCTCAAGGCGCCCGGCAAAACTCATTGCAACTGTCATCGTTCGGCCGGCGCCTGAAGCGTTACGGTGGTGACGCGCCGGTTTTCCTGCCGCCCTTCGGCGGTGCTGTTGTCGGCGACGGGTTTCAGTTCGCCGTGGCCGACCGTGGTGAGACGGGATGCATCCACACCAGCGGCGATCAGACGGTCGCGCACCGCGTTGGCGCGACGTTCGGACAGCCCCTGGTTGTAGGTGGCACGCCCTTGCCAGTCGGTGTGGCCCTCGATGAGCGCCTCGGCGCCACTGTACTTGAGCAGCATGGCGATGCCTTCGCGCAGCGTCGCCTCCTGGTCGGCGCGAATGTCGGATTCGTCCACATCGAACAGCACCGTGAACGAGATGGGCTCCACGGGCACCAGCGGGCAGCCGTCCTCGCCCTCACCGGGCGTGTCGGGACACTTGTCGAGGTAGTCCGGGACGCCGTCGCCGTCGCGGTCCAGCGGGCAGCCGCGTTCATCCACCGCGACGCCTTCGGGGGTGCCGGGGCAGGCATCATCGGGGTCCGCAATGCCGTCGCCGTCGCTGTCGGGCGGGAATGGACAACCTCGTTCATCCACCGGCACGCCTGGCGGCGTGGCGGGGCAGTCGTCGTCGGCGTCAGGCACGCCGTCGCCGTCGCGATCCGGCTGCGGGTATGGCGCGACGTCGCCAAGAAAAAGGGCAATGCCCACTTGAGCGAAGGGATCGAGTGGCCTAGCGCCGGATGTCTTCACGACGCGCACGTCTGCACGCCACGAAACTCGCGTGGCTATGTCGCCGAAGGCGCCGAGACCAGCGAAGACCTGGGTGGCGTCCTCGTCTGGCCCCCCGTCCACGCCGAACGAGGAGCGACCGGCGCCAAACACGACGTAGGGCTGCAATGCGCGCCGGGCCTTGGGCAGAGACCACAGCCCCGAAAGCCAGAAGGAGTTCGCATCGCCTCGATCGGCCGACCAGGACAGATACGCCGCCTCGGCGGCCCAGTCGTCAGTGATGCCGTAGCCGACACTGAGCGCGAGGTCCGTGGAAGTGCCTACGTCGTGCTTCCGCGGGGCTTCCTTCATGGCTACCACGGGAGATATAAACCATTGACCAGATTCGGGATTCTCTCGGGCTTGCAGCGGCAGGCAAAGGCCCAGCGCAAGCAGCGGAACGGGGAGTGAGGACAGGCGCACAGTGACGATTCGCTCTACCAGGCAGCAATGGCCATTGTAGCAATGGGGGGGACCGGAAAGGGTGCAAGAACTATGTCTTTATCGAGACTTTGGGGCTATGTCCGTGCGAAATCGGCTGCCGTTCGCCATGCCGACGACGCTTGCGTGGCGCAGTTGTGGAAACGGCTGCCTTGTAGGGCGGGAGCCCGTCTGCGTGCGGAGGAAGCGTGTAGGCAGACGCGCATGCCTGCCGCGGCACCTCCGGAGGGTCGCCAGCGAGGGTGCCCGCTACGCGGCGACCCTCGAGAGCGCCTTGACCGTGCGCGTGCAGTCGGCGATGTACTCGTCGCGTCCCGGCGCGGCGACGGGCGTCACGAGCGCTGTGGAGACGCCGGCGGCCGCGTAGTCGGCCAGGCGCGCCTGCATCTCGTCGGCGGTGCCAATCAGCGTGCGTTCTCGAATCAGGGCTTCCGGCACCGCTTCGAGCGCTTCTTGCCGTTGTCGGCTCTGCCACAGACGCGCCACTTCGAGACAGGCATCCTCGAACCCGGCGCGGGCGAACATACGGCGGTACACGGGTGCCATCGCATAGGTGAACAGCTCGCTGCGATAGCGATCCTGCACCTCCTCGTAGCGTGCTGTGTCGGTGGCGCGGAAGAAGACAACGACTTCGAAGTCGGCCAGAGATCGACCCGCCCGGTCGGCGCCCGCCTGCAGGCGAATGCGCGCGTGGCGTACATCCGCCGTCGTGACGAAGTTCAGGATCACCCCGTCGGCGACTTCGCCGGCGAGTTCCAGCATGCGGTCGTTGAGGGCCGCGAGATAGATGGGAACGCGACGCTCGGGCGGTCGAGCCAACTGCGCCCGGCGGTAGCGCCAGCGGCCGGTTTCGGTGGTCACTCGTTCGCCATCGAGCAGACGACGGGTGATGTCGACGCACTCGCGGGTTAGGCCGAGGGGCGAGTCGCCCCAGGGCGTCGCGTGCCAATCCTCAACGATGATGGGCGTGCTGGTGCCGAGCCCGAGCACGAAGCCCTCATCCGTGAGCTGGTGCAAGGACGCGGCCATCATCGCCAAGAGCAGCGGGTCGCGTGTCTGCATGGGCACGATGGCGGTGCCGAGGCGGCCCTGTCCTAACTGGCTGCCGGCCGCGCCCAGCAGCGACGCCGCTTCCAGCGCGTTCACCTCCGCGGCCCACAGCCCGCCCCAACCTGCATCGCGGGCGCTGAGCGCGAGGTCGATGTTTTCCGGCAGCGAGCGCCCGGCGGCTGCCATGTCGATGCGTAGTTTCGTCATGTCCGCAATGGTACCCCGGGGCGAAGACCTCGTAGGCGTGCCGTCCCTCCAAGGGTCACGACACCGCGCATTGAGCGAGACGCGTTACGGTAGCGACACGCCGAGCGCCGCGAGTTGTCGTTCCATTTGCGGGGCCCAGCCCTTGTTGGCGGCCGGACTCGCCGGGCTTGGGTGTAGGATGCCGTCGATACGAGGGCCCGGTCTTAGGGCGTTGTGGCAGCGGGCTTCGGCGTATCTGCCGATGCCGAGGACGAGGCTCGGTTCGAGGTAGTCCACGATCTTGGCCAAGGCGCGATCGCAGATGTCGTAAAGGGCCTTGCGCTCGGCCGCCGGCAGGTGGTTCGGCGTTCGGTTGCGACCAGATGCCTCCAGGAATGCCAAGGGGCAGTGGTTCCAGATGAAGAAACACCGGAAGAAGGCGTCCGGGGTGCCGAAGCGCTCCTGCGCCCAGCCCCAAACGCGCTGGCCGCTCACTTCGCTGCGCGAGCACTCGAAGCCTTGGATGGGGCGCTTCGGATGTTGCTTGGCCGGCGTCGTCACACCGGTGGAAATGCCAAGCCAGTCGCGCACAAAGGCAACCTCACCGAACGGAACGCCCGTTTGCACCATGCCCCACGGCCCAGGATTCATCCCCACCAGAAGGATGTCCGCTTCACGCCGGCAGTACCGTTCGAGATACTGCCGGTGCGCGCCTGCGGCATAGTCGAGCGGGTTGTACACGTGCGCCACCGGGGGCGCGAACGTGCAGCGTCCGGCCGCTCGAGCCAACGTTCGGGCGATGGCTACCGGCGTCGTATCGCCCACCTCGCGTTCAGTCGTCAAGCGGGTTGATCCCCTCGTTGCGGAGCAGCGCCGCGAGCCGGATGAGCGGCAGGCCGATGGCGGCGGTGGGGTCTTCGGTGTCGACGCGCTCGAACAGCATCACGCCACGGCTTTCGGACTTGATGGCGCCGGCACAGTCCAAGGGTTGATCGAGTTCCACGTAGCGGCGGATTTCGGCCTCGGAGAGGCGGCGAAACGTCGTGGTGGTGCGGTCCGTGTGGGTCTGTAACTGCCCGGTGGCGCTGTTCAGAACCGCAACACCGGTGAGGAAATCGACCCGCTGGCCGGAGAGTTCCGCGAGTTGTCGCTCGGCGTTGGCGGTGGTGCCGGGCTTGCCGAGCACCTTGCCCTCATGCACAGCCACCTGATCGGAGCCGATCACCACCGCGCCTGGTTCGCCACCGCCAACCTTGCGCGCCTTTAGTTCCGCAAGCCGCAGCACCAAGGCCGCCGGTGACTCGCCCGGCAACGGGCTCTCGTCCACATCCGGAGATGCGCTGTCGAAGTCGATGCCGAGGCGAGCGAGGAGTTCGCGCCGATAGCGGGACGAGGACGCGAGAATCAGTCGTGGTGCCATGCCCGAGAGCATACGCAGTAGGGGCGACGCATGCGTCGCCCCTACAGAAAGGTGTCTGTCATACCTTAGGCCGTAGCGGCGACGCATGCCACCGCTACGGAAAGGTGTCGGTCATGCCTCGGGCCGTAGGGGCGACGCATGCGCCACCCTTCTTGGGGTGACCCTCTTCACGCGCTAGGCAAGGCAAGAACACCGCCCCTTGGAGGGCCGTCAGCATCTACAATCCACGGACGACGGAGGTGCAGCATGGACAACGGATCGAACGACGCGGCACTGCGCGAACGGGCCGCAAGCGTGATTCCGGGCGGAATGTACGGCCACATGGCGATGGGCGCGCGCATGCCGGCCAACTATCCGCAGTTCTTCGCGCGCGCCAAGGGGGCGCGGCTGTGGGACGTGGACGGCAACGAGTACATCGACTACATCTGCTCCTACGGCCCGATGATCGCCGGCTACGGCAACGAGCGCATCGCGGCGAAGGCCGAGGCGCAGCGGGGCAGCATCGACATCGGCAACGGCCCGGCGGCGAACGTGGTGGAGCTTGCCGAGCGCCTCGTCGGCACGGTGGCGCACGCGGATTGGGCGGTCTTCTCCAAGAACGGCAACGACGCCACTACCACCTGCGTCATGGCGGCGCGCGCCCATCGTGGGCGCAGCAAGGTGCTGGTGGCGCAGGGCGCATACCACGGCTCGCAGCCTTGGGCCAACCGCCGTGCCCCCGGCGCGCCCGGCACGGAACACGATGCCTTTCCCGTGTACATCTTCAACGATGTTGCGAGTGTGGAGGCAGCGGTGCGGGAGCACGCCGGCGAAATCGCCGGCATCATGGTGTCGGCCTTCCGCCATGACGCCGGATCGCATCAGGAGCTGGTGGAGCCGAGTTTCGCGGCCGCCGTTCGGCGCCTGTGCGACCAGGAGGATGCGGCGCTGATTCTCGACGACGTGCGCGCCGGCTTTCGCCTCAGCCTCGACGCATCGTGGTCGCTCTTGGGGATTCGCCCCGACCTTTCCGCCTGGGGCAAGGCCATCGCCAATGGCGAACCGCTCGCGGCAACGCTCGGCAGCGAGCGCTTCCGGGACGCCATGAAGTCGGTGTTCGTCACCGGCTCCTTTTGGTATCAGTCCGCGCCCATGGCCGCAGCCTTGGAAACCCTCGACGTGCTGCACGAGGAGAACGCGCCAGCACGCCTCGAAGCCCTCGGCCAGCGCCTGCGCGACGGCATTGACGAGGTGGCGCGGCTGCATCAGGAACGCATTCGCCAAAGCGGGCCGCCGCAGATGCCAGCGGTGATGTTCGAGGACGACCCCCAATGCGAACGCGGCCTGGCCCTGTGCTCCGGCCTAATCGAACGCGGTATCTACTTCCACCCATGGCACAACATGTTCCTGTCGCTGGCGCACACAGAAGACGACATCGACCGCACCATCGAGGCGGTGGACGGGGCGATGGGGGAGTTGTAGCGCCACAAGAACCGTTGCCTTCGGACAACGCTTTCTTGCCCCGCTGTAGGGGCACCTGCCGTCCTCTGGAGGGAGGGCGTCCCGCCCTCCATCGCGCCGCAAGGCGCGCAGAACGATCGCTGCACCTGAAGGAGGGCGCGCCTAACGGCGCGCATGGAGGGCGGGACGCCCTCCCTCCGGCCCCTCCGGAGCGTGCGCCGCAGAACGCAGTTCGCAGGCGGCGGGCTTGTCCTGTCCCGCGCCGAATCCATCGGTGCGCTCGACACGGGCGGGGCAAGCCCAGGTAAGATGCCCTCGCCCAAAGCCTCTGCTTGACGCGTCGCCTTCCCGCAAATTAGGTTGCGCGCCAACCCGCAACCGAGACAAGCCGCATGAGCGACGCCCCCGATCCTTGGACCGACGACCCCACCTTCCTCGAGGGCTGGCCCATGTCCACCCCCCTCGACATCCGCCGCGGCCTCACTCGCGAGGAGGATGTGTCGTTCCCATTGCGCTGGGGAATCATCAGCGCCTCGGCCATCGCCTCGGACTGGATCAAGTCGTTGCAGGACGTGCCCGGCGCGTCGGTCACGGCGGTGGCGGCGCGGGACATGGACCGCGCCAAGGCCTATGCGGAAGCACACGGGGTGGCCACCGCCTACGACTCCTATGCGGACCTGTGCAACGACCCCAACGTAGACATCGTGTACATCGCCTCCAAGACCTGGGATCACCACCGCGACCTCCTCACCGCCATCGCCGCCGGCAAGCACGTCCTGTGCGAAAAGCCTTTCACGGACACCGCAAGCCAGGCGCGGGAGGTCTATGCGGCCGCGGACGAGGCTGGCGTCTTCTGCCAAGAGGCCATGTGGACCCGCTTCTTCCCGGCCATCGAACACGCCCGCGCCGCGATGGAGCGAGGCGACATCGGCGAGTTGCAGGTGGTGCAGGCGGACTACCCGGACCGGGTCTATGCCCTCAATCCAGCCGTCACCGGCTTCGGCGCCGACGAGATGCCCCTGATCGCCGCCGCCGGTCGCGCGCCCCGCCCGCAGCCCCACGCCGGCGGCATCCCTTCCGCCCATGGCGGGGCACCGAGCGCCGCCGTCCTGCAATACACCGAGCAGCAGGGCATTGCCGTCATCACCTTCCCTTCCGGTCGCTTCCCCGAAGAGACCCAATACATCGGCACCAAGGGCCGCATCACCATCGAGACCCCCTCGCACCATCCTTCGGCGCTAACCATCCGCACCGGCCGCCCACCCCGCCGAGGCACCCGCAAGGAGGAAGGCAAGCCGCCCATGGAACTCGACCCATCCCATGGTTGGAACGGCGATTGGATCGAAACCCACTGGAACCAGGACAGGAACCCCAGCAACGGCCCCTTCAACCACGCCTGTCTCGT
>VXSY01000131.1 GCA_009837725.1 Gammaproteobacteria bacterium
ACAGGCTTGAAGGGCCTCGGAGGGAAGGCATCCTGCCTTCCCTGCGCGCCAGCGCGCCTGCTTCATAGTGACGGGTGGAAAGGTGCCTATCGGCGCTTAGGGAAGGCAGGATGCCTTCCCTCCGAGGCTCTCACTTCGAGTCAAATCGTCAAAGCATCAACGTGTTACGCGTTTTTTCCATGCAAGGGACGGGCGCTAGGCGAACCGATCCGGCGCCCGGGAGTCCTCCGCCCGCGTCTTCACGTCGATCAGCACCGTCTTGCCTTCCGCGTTCAGTCGCTGCGCCTGCTTGAGTGCTGGGCCCATCTCCGCGGTCTTCTCCACATGGATGCCTTCTGCTCCCATGGCCTTGGCGAGACCGGCGTAGTCACCCTGCATGTGCGAGACGCCGAATTGCTCGCGCGCAGTAGGGAAGCCCCCAGGGTAGGTGGCCATGATGCCGTTGTTGAGGACGACGGTGGTGATGGGAATGCCGGCCCTCGCCGAGGTCTCGATGTCGAGGCCGGACATGCCGAAAGCACCGTCGCCCATCAGGTTCACGCACATGCGCTCCGGCATTCCCATCTTCGCGCCGATCATGAGCGGGATGGAAAAGCCGAGGTGGGTCGTCTTGCCCCAGCCGATGTAGCTGTGCGGAGTGGTGGCGGTGTAGAAGGGGACGATCTGGTCCCGGGGTGCACCGGCGTCGTGGGTGACGATGCTGTTCTCGCCGTCGAGGTTCTGGTTCATCTCGTGGATGACGCGATAGGGCGAGAGCGGGCCGTCGTCGTTGGTGAGATAGGGCTCCCACTGCGCTTGCCACGCCTCTCGCGCGGCGCGGATGCGTTCGCGCACGCCGGTGCCGCGGCCCTCCTTGCCGATGAGCCCGCGCACGGCGTCGATGATGGCGGTGAGGGTCAAACCCGCGTCGCCGGGCAGCCCGATGTCGGCGGCGGTGTCCTTGTTGATTTCGTCGTCGTTGACCACGGAGTGGATCAGGAACTTGCCGGGGCGCACGCGCTGGGCATAGGGCGAGGTGGTGAGGGATGCGCCGACGGCGAACAGGACATCGCAATCCTTAAGCCATTGGAGCGCAGGGCCAGTCACGCTTGAGCCCCCCGCGCCCACGGACAGCGGATGCCGCTCGTCGAATGCGGACTTCCCCGGCATCGTGGTGAACACGGGCGCGTCGAGGAGTTCCGCTAGCGTCCGAAGTTCCTCCGTGGCACCGGCCGTCATTACACCGGCGCCCACCCACAACAGCGGTTCCTTGGCGGCCACAAGGCTTGCGGCGGCGTCGGCGATGGCACCCGGGGAGGGCATCGCCACCGCGGGCGCGGGGGAGGTGTACTCGGTGGCGCTGTCGGGGATGTCTGCCATGCACACGTCCACAGGCATTTCCACCGCCACCGGGCCTGGACGCCCGGAGCGCAGCGCATGGAACGCTCGGCGCATCACGGTGCCGGTCTGGTCGGGGCGGCTGATGAACTCCACCTGTTTGGTGACAGATTCCCACGTCTTGGCGGCGACGAAGTTGGGGCGCACGAACACCATGTTGAGGGGATTGCCGCCGGGCAGCACGAGGATGGGCACATTGTCGGCATTCGCTTGCGCCAGACCGCCGACGGAGTTCTCGGCTCCGGCCTGGGACTGCATCGCCACGACGCCTATGCGCTTGCGGTCGCCTACTCTTGAGTAGCCGTCCGCCGCCATCACCGCACCCCGTTCGTGCCGGAACGCGACCGGCCGGATCCCCTCCTTCGCCACCGCTTCAATGAGCGGGTTCGACGGGTAACACGACATCCACTCGACGCCTTCGGACTTCAGGATCTGCGCCACATACTCAATGCTGTTCATGGAATCCCTCCCAAACGAAGGCGGCGATTCTATACGCGGTAGTGGATTTCGCTTGTCGTGACGGGCTTTCGGCTAGGAGCGCGCGCCGTTTTCTACGGCGCAGCGTCCTAGTCCTCGGATCTTGTGCGGTTGGGCTGGTGGTCCCAAACCCCCTCCTCGTTCACCGCGTACACGTAGCGGATCGACGCCGGCTTGCGCTGGTGGATGCGGTTGTCGGTGTCAATCAGCCAAGCGCCGTCCGCGTCGTTTCGACGCATGTCCGCGTCGGTCCGACGCACGTCCGCGTCGGCCCGACGGACCACCAGCAGCGCGTGGTGCTCGCCGACGCTTTGGTCGAGGGCCACCACCACGCGCATGTCCGGTGCGGGAATGCCGAACTCGCGCAGCAGGAAATACTTGGCGAGGGCGAAGTCCTCGCAGTCGCCGCCGCGGGCCAGGAACTCGCCGAGGGTCTGCCAGTGCGACTTCAGGCGTGTCTCACCGCCCGCGCCTTCCATGCGGCGAGGTCGGTCATGGGAGTAGCGGCGGTTGTTCACGAAGCGGTTGACAAGACGCAACTGCTGCTCGCGCGTGAGCGTTGCGCCTCGCTCGAGCACGACGCGCACGCGCTTCAAGTGCCCCGGACAGTCTTGTGCATCGGCGCGACAGGCCGCCAAGTCTGCCGCTGTTGCGCGGTGCCGCTCCAGCATGGCGGCAAAGGAAGGCCAGTCCGCAGCATCGGCGAACCGGCCGCTGTCGTCGAACGAATAGGCGGCGAGACAGAGCTGCGCCACGAGCACCAAGGCTGCACCCATGCCTGCCTGCCATTGGCTTGCAGTTCGCATCACGTATCGCGCAACCAACACATGCCCAAACCTACCCGAAGCTGGCGGCGGAAGCGAACTCTGCTCCTAAGACCTCTCTACCGCTTCTTGGCGCGGGCGACCCCGCCAAGGCGGCGGTACAGGAATGGTTGCAGCCTGCGACAGCAAGCAGGCGCGCACGCTCCTAACCGAAGCGGGGCCTTCGCAGTTGCGTCCGTGGCCACTGGGCTGTGCGACCATGCGTGCATGGTCGATGAAGTCGGCAACGGCGGGCAATCCGACACGCCGCCTGGGATGGAGCGGTGGGTCTTGCTCCGTTCCGGGTTTGCGCGAGCTCAGCTTCGGGATCAGGCGCTTGTGCTTTCGGCGCGCGGCATCCGGCACCAGTTGCTTTGGCGAGAGGCGCGTTGGTGGCTGGCGGTGCCGGAGGCGCAGCGAGAACTCGCGAGCGCAGAGCTTGGGCAATACGCGCGCGAGAACGTTCCGGCTCCCAAGGTGGCGCCGCCGCCAAAGATCGACAGCGGCGTGGTGGGCGTAGCGGCCTATCTCGTAGCCATTTGGGCAGTTTGGCTGTTGGACGTGAACGGCGCGTTCGGCTGGGACTGGCGGAGTGCCGGACGGCTGCATGTGGCGAGCGTCGCCGATGGCGAGCTCTGGCGCGTGCTCACCGCGCTCACGCTCCATGCAGACATCGGCCACATCGCCGCAAACTCGCTCTTCGGTGCCGTGTTCGGCATTTTTGCAGGGCGCTGCCTCGGTTCCGGCCTTGCCTGGGCGGCCATTGTCCTGGCCGCCGCTGTCGGCAACGCACTCAACGCGAGCGTACAGCCGGAGTCGTTCCAGTCCATCGGCGCTTCCACTGCCACCTTTGCCGCCGTCGGTGTGGTCGCTGCGTTCGTCTGGCGCACGGGCTACTACCGGCAGTTCGGCTGGCGCAAGGGGCTCGCGCCGGTATTCGCCGCCGTGGCGCTGTTCGCCTTCACCGGGGTTGGCGGCGAGCGCACCGACATCGTCGGCCACCTGATGGGGTTGGTCTCGGGGTTCGTCGTGGGGCTTGCGCTGGCACGCCTTGGGCTGGAACGAGCCGGCAGGGACGCGCAACGCTTCTTCGGCCTTGCCGCGCTTGCCAGCATCGTCACCGCCTGGATTGTGGCGTCGGCCTGACGCTCGCACGTTTGCAGCTACGTCCGTCGCCATCGAAGGCGGAGTGTCCTCGCCCCCGGCCCCGTTCCAAGGCACGAACGAGGTCTCATACGGTTCCAAACCAAACGCCGTTCGTGGCAAACGGTGGCGCGCCGGTCGGCAGTCTGCTACAAATCAGTGCCGAAGAGGCTGCCGACGCGCGCCAACGGCGCGCAATTGCAGCATCCACAAACGCGCTGCAGGAACCGTGAGGGGGTTTGCCATGTCCTTGTTGCCGAAGAGCGTCACCATTACCGACGACACCATGCGGGAGGGTTTGCAGATCGAAAGCCCGGACATCCCGGTGGACGAGAAGCTCCGCTTGCTCGATGCGTTGGGGGAGACAGGCGCCAAGGTCATATCCATCGGTTCGTTCGCGCACCCCAAGTGGACGCCGTCAATGGCCTGCATCGACGAGATCGCCCAGCGCTTCGTGCCGAAGCCGGGCGTGAAGTACACCGCGGCCGTCTTCAACAAGAGAGGCTTCGATCGCGCCGACTCCTATTACCCGAAGATCGACGTGCGGGGCCGCCGCTTCGGTGCCCATGTCGAGATGTGCGACTCCTTCGCCCGGCGCAACTACAACCGCACGCAGGCGCAGCAGATTGCCAGCATCGATGCGAGCGTGGAAGGGGCCAAGAAGGCCGGGGCGGAATCCGCCTCCTGTGCGCTCGGCAACCCGTTCGGCTCCAACTTCGAGGGCGCATTCAGCCTCAAGCAGCGCATGGATCTCTTGGAGCTCATGATCGACAAGTGGCACGGGGCAGGGATTTCGGTGAGGAAGGTGTCGTTTCTCGACGCCATGGGCTGGAACATGCCACACGAGGTGCGCGAGACCATCACCGCGATCCGCGATCGCTGGCCGGAAGTGGAAGTGTTCCACATGCACCTGCACAACACACGCGGCGCCACCATGGCGAGCTTCTTCGAGGCGCTGCAGCTCGGTGCGACGGAGTTCGACACCTCCCTCGGTGGCATGGGCGGCTGCCCCTACTGCGGCAACGGCCGCGCCGCGGGGCACGTTCCGACCGAGGATTTCGTGCACATGTGTCATGAGCTTGGCATCGAGACCGGCTACGACCTCGACAAGCTGATCGAGGCGGCGGTGATCGCCGAAGAGGTGGTGGGTCACCCCCTCTATGGGCACGTTTCCAAGGCCGGTTCCCGCCCCCATCGGGATGCGGAGCTCTATCCGATCAACATGCCGTTCGTGGAGTCGCTGGAGGAAGCATCGCACTTCCGTCAGGGGCCGGAAGTGTACGAAGGCCAGATTTCACCGTGGCAGGAGGGCAGCGCCCTGATTGACGGCGGCCCGCCGGCACGAGCCACCGCCTGACTCTTCGCATCTAGCGGGACTCACAGCCTTCGTCGGGAAGGCAGAGCGGTTTCCCTCCGAGGGCGCGTTGCAGCGGCAACTCTGGCCGCACCGCTCGCTATCTGCTAGAAAGTGCGCCTTTGCTCACGCCCTCACGGGCACGGACTTACAGGTTAGGGGACAGGGGGAAGCCGCATGGCGGTTCTGCAATCGAGGCTCGACACGCGCGCCGAGCAATACCAGATCAATCGGCGCGAGATGCTCGCCAAGCTCGACTTGCTCGATGGGCTCTACATGGAGGCCTCGAAGGGTGGTGGACCGGAGGCGATGGCGCGGTTGGCCTCGCGGGAGAAGATGGCGGTGCGGGAACGGGTGGCGCATGTGCTGGACCCCGATGCGCCGTTCCTCGAGATCAGTCCGCTGGCAGCGTGGCATTCGCACTTCAACATCGGTTCCGGCTTCATCGTTGGCATCGGCATCATCGAGGATGTGGAGTGCGTGATCCTGGGGCACGATCCTTCCGTGCAGGCCGGGGCCATGAACCACTTCAACTCCAAGAAGCTCATGCGGGGGCTTGAGATCGCGAGGGAAAACCGGCTGCCGTATGTGCAGTTCGTGGAGTCGGCGGGCGCAGACCTTCGTGGTGGCGGCGGCCGTGGCGGCCGTGAGCGCAAGCCGATGACCCCCGAGGAGGAGCGGCTTGAGTTCGAGCGGCAGGTGGCGGAGAGCCTGCGTGGCTCGACGGGGCATTTCGCAGAGTCGGGTCGGCTCTTCTACGAGATCACGGAACTGTCGAAGATGCGGATTCCCACCATTTCGGTGGTGTTTGGCGTCTCTACCGCTGGTGGTGCGTATCAGCCGGGGATGAGCGACTACAACATCTTCATTCGCGGGCGTTCGCGGGTTTCGCTCGGTGGACCGCCGCTCGTGAAGATGGCAACGGGGGAGGATGCAGACGGCGAGACGCTGTCCGGCGCGGAAATGCACACCACCACGTCGGGCCTTGGCGACTATCTCGCCGAGGACGAGCTCGACGGGATTCGCATGTGCCGCGAGGTAGTGGCGCATCTGAATTGGCGCAAGCTAGGGCCCGGGCCCTCCATGCCGGCGGACCCGCCCATCTACGACCCCGACGAACTGATTGGCATGGTGGGGGAGGACCTTTCCATTCCGTTCGACATGCGCGAGGTGATCGCCCGCGTGGTCGACGGCTCTCGCTTCGAGGAGTTCAAGCCGCTGTACGGGCCGACGCTGGTGTGCGGCTGGGCCTCCATCCACGGCTACCCCATCGGCATCCTCGGCAACAACGGCGTGTTGATGAACGAGTCGTCCGAGAAGGCGAGCCAGTTCATCCAGCTTTGCAACCAGATCGACGTGCCGCTCTTGTTCCTGCACAACATCACCGGCTACATCGTCGGCACGGATTTCGAGCAGCAGGGCATCACCAAGAACGGCTCGAAGATGATCAATGCCGTGTCGAACTCCACTGTGCCGCACATCATCGTCATCTGCGGCGCATCCTACGGCGCCGGCAACTATGGCATGAGCGGCCGCGCCTACGGCACCCGCTTCTCCTACACCTGGCCCACCGCCAAGATCGCGGTGATGGGGCCGAAGCAGCAAGCTGGCGTCATGACCATCGTTCAGCGCGCCGCAGCCCAGCGCCGGGGCCTGGAGTTCGACGAGGCGGCCAACGACAAGCGGGTGGAACAGGTCGAATACCAGCTCGAAGAGCAGTCCAAGGGCCTGTTCGCCACCTCCCGCGTTGCCGACGACGGCATGATCGACCCCCGCGACACCCGCGACATCATCGGTATGTCCCTCTCCGCCTGCCACAACAACGAAGTCAAGGGCACCAAGGAATTCGGCACATGGCGGATGTAGAAGACGTTCGAGGCCCAACCATGGCTTTCGTACGTCGCCCCTTGCGACAATAGTCACATCCGAGGAACCGAAGGTCGCGGCCCATGGTCAACGCGAACGACCCAAGGAGCGCGGGC
>VXSY01000044.1 GCA_009837725.1 Gammaproteobacteria bacterium
GGATAGGGTTGCAGGCCGTCGATGTAGGGGTTCATGCCGCTTCCGCTGTGGATGCGCGCCCGCGGGCGCGTTGGCAGTTCGCTTGCGCGAACTGCTGGCCTTCGTGCTCGCATTCGCTCGCCACTACGGCAATCCGCCTGTCGCACTTCGCCGCTATCGCGGCGAAGTCCGACAGGCCGATAGGGCATCGAGATGGTCGCGGATGCGGGTGCAGATGTCGTCGGCGCGGCCGCGTTCGGTCACGGCGGTTCGGTCCCGCTCCGTCACTTCGAACACATCCTCCACGCGCTCCCCCAGGGTGGTGATGCGGGCACGGGTTACGGCAAGTTCCAGTTCAATGAACAGCCGGCCGATGTGTGCGAGCAGCCCCGGCCGGTCGGCAGCCACCACCCGCAGCGTGGAAGTCGGTGCGTCGGGAACCGTGTTGAGTTGCACTTCGGTCGGTGCCGCGAACTGTTTCTGCCGCCGCGACAGGCGACGCTGCGCCTTGCTCCCGGTCAGGCGGCCGAGTGCGGCGCGTCCCACCGTTGTGCGGATGCGGTCGCGGACGTTGGCGTCGTTCGGCACGGGGCCCCGGTCCTTGAGCACGATGTAGGAGTTGAAGCAGACGCCGGACGCGTTGGTGGCGACGGTGGCGGCCTGGATGCCAAGCCCGAGGCCAGCGATGGCGGTGACGCTGTCGGCGAACAGGTTGTCGCGGTCCTTGGCATAGACGAAGACCTCGCTGGCGCCGCCGCCGTCCTCGCCGAGCAGGTCCAGGATCAGCACCAAGGCGCCGCCGGCCAGATCGTGCGCCGCCACGGCTTCGGTGATGGCCAGCACCTCCATCGGCGAGTGGTGCAGGAAGAAGTCATCGCCGGGCTCGTCCCACAGCGCCAGCACTCGCTGTTCCGTAAGGCCTCGCCCCGCTGCGGCATCGAGCGCCGTGCGCCGGCAGGCGGCGATGTGTTCGCTGCGACGGCGGGGCGAGTCGAGCCCTTGGCGCAAGGCGCGTCGGGTTTCGACATAAAGCTGCCCCATGAGGGTCGCGCGCCAACTGTTCCACAGGGTGGGATTGGTGGCGTTGATGTCCGCCACGGTCAAGGCATAGAGATAGTCGAGGCGCGTCTCGGTAAGCACTAGGCGGGCGAACTCGTCGATCACTTCCGGGTCGTGGATGTCTTTGCGCTGTGCCGTGGTGGACATCGTGAGGTGCTCCCGCACCAGCCACGCCACGAGCTCGATGTCCTCGTCTCCCAAGCCGTGGCGGCGGCAGAACTCCGCCACTTCGCCGGCGCCGATGTCGGAATGGTCGCCGCCACGTCCCTTGCCGATGTCATGGAAGAGCCCGGCGATGTAGAGCAGCTCGATCTTTGGCAGGTTGCCGGTGACTCGTGTGGCGAGGGGGTAGTCGGCCTCGCGGCTTGCGGCGTGGAAGCGGCGCATGTTGCGAATCACCATCATGGTGTGCGCGTCCACCGTATAGATGTGGAAGAGGTCGTGCTGCATCTGCCCGACGATGCGGCCGAACTCGGGGATGTAGTGGCCCAGCACGCCATAGCGGCGCATCCGGGTGAGTTGGCTGACGAGCGTGTACGGTGCCTTCAACAGGTCAATGAAGTGGCGCGTCACTTGGCGGTCGTTGCGGAAGGCATCGTCCATGAGGTGGAGGTGGTCGCGCACGAGGCGGATGGTGGCCGCCCGCACGCCGAGCGCGTCCTTGCGGTTGGCGAGCAGCACGAACATCTCCATGAGAGCGGCGGGGGTCTTGCGGAAGACATCGTCGCGCGTCACCTCGATGTAGCGGTTGCGCAGCCGGAAGCGTTCGTTCACCGGCTCGATGACCTCACGCCGGCGTAGCGGTCGCGTGGTCAGGCTCTCGTCGAAGTGCTGCAGCACGATGTCGTTGGCCTCGCGCAGATGCAGCACGTGGCGGTAGTAGTCGTGCATGAACTGCTCGACGCCGAGCTGTGCGTCAGTGTCCACGTAGCCGAAACGGCGCGCCAGTTCGCGCTGATGGTCGAACAGCAGCCGATCCTCGCGGCGATCCGTGAGCAGATGGAGGCCGAAGCGCACGCGCCAGAGAAACCGGCGTCCCTCCACCAGCCAGTCGCGCTCTTGCGAGGTCAGCACGGAACGTCCGACTAGCTGCGCGAGGTCGGCGGTGCCGAACTGGCGGCGAGCGATCCAGCCCACGGTCTGGATGTCGCGCAAGCCACCGGGGGAGCCCTTGATGTTGGGCTCGAGGTCGTACTCGACGTCGTCGAATTGCGCGTGCCGGGCCTCTTGCTCCTCGCGCTTGGCGCGATAGAACCTGCCGGCGGGCCACAGCGTCGGCCGGGAGAGGATTTTGTCGAGGCGCCGCGTGAGGATGTCGGAGCCGGTGAGGCGGCGCCGCTCCATCATGGTGGTAACGACGCTCACGTCGTGGCTGGCTTCGCGCTTGCAGTCCGTCAGGGTGCGCACGCTGTGGCCGATGTCGAGCTTGAGATCCCAGAGCAACCGCAGGAAGGCGGCAACGGCCTCCTGACTGCGGCGACTGCGCAGGACGAAGCTGTTGCGCGCGAGCAACATAAGGTCGATGTCGGAGTGCGGGTGCAGTTCGCCGCGTCCGTAGCCGCCGACGGCCAGGAGAGCAAGATTGCTGTTGCCGTGGAAGATGGCGTGCCACACTTCCGCCAAGAAGGCATCGATGAAACGCGCGCGTTCCGCCACCAGGCATTCGATGTCGTCGCCCTGCCAGAAGCGAGCCGCCAGCGCATCGTCCGCCTGGCCTATGCGGCGGCGCAGTTCGCTGAGATCGCCGGCGACGGGCGCCGACCTCACCCGCGCACGCTCATCGCGACGGCGTTACCGCCGAGGGCGTCCCCGCGCTCACGCCAGGCGCGTTCGCAGAGCGCGCTCACGCCGAGACCGCCAAGGAACCGTTCGTCGCCGCTGGCGCTTGTTCTAGCCAGCCCAGTTCCTCCTCGCGCAGGGTCAGCACTTCGACGCCCTCTTCCGTTACCAGCAAGGTGTGTTCCCATTGCGCGGAGAGCTTGTGGTCCTTGGTGACGACGGTCCATTCGTCCGGCAGGATCTTCACGTGCCGCCTGCCGGCGTTGATCATGGGCTCGATGGTGAAAGCCATGCCGGGTTGGAGGACGATGCCTTGGTCCCGCTTGCCGTAGTGCAGCACCTGAGGCTCGTCGTGGAACTTCGCGCCGATGCCGTGGCCGCAGAACTCCCGCACCACGGAGAAGCGATGCGCCTGGGCGTGGCGGGCGATGGCGTGGCCGATGTTGCCGATGTGCGCGCCTGGTCGAACTTCCCCGATGCCCCGATAGAGACACTCCTGGGTGACGGTCGCGAGCCGCTGCGCCAGCACGTTGGGCTTGCCAACGAGGAACATCTTGCTCGTATCGCCGTGGTAGCCGTCCTTGATGATGGTGACGTCGATGTTCATGGCGTCGCCGTTCTTCAGCACCTTCTTGGTGGTGGGAATGCCGTGGCAGACGACATGGTTCACGGACGTGCAGATGGATTTCGGGAACGGCGCCTGTCCCGCGGATGCCCGATAGTTCAGTGGTGCCGGCACGCTGCCCAGTTCGTCGACGATGAACTCGTGGCAGATGCGGTCGAGGTCTTCGGTGGTGACGCCGGGCTTAACGTGCTCGCCGATCATCTCCAGAACGCTGGCCGCGAGCCGGCCAGCGACGCGCATCTTGTCGATCTCTTCGGCGTCGAGCGTGGGTGTCGCGCGCTGATTTCGCATAAAGGTTTGTTGCCTCCGTGCAATGACGGGGCCGCGGCAATGTTCGTCTTGCGGGACTGCCGACGCGCCCTTGAGGCGCGCAAGTATGGTATAAAGCCGCCGCCCGGCAAAGCGCTGGGCAGAGCCTTCTCAACCATCTGGCGCCGATGCCGGCGCCATTCATCAACCAACAGGCTGCCGCGCGGCCTTGAGACAAGGCGCTGCGGGTGGTTCCAACGTGGGCGGCAATGCTCGCGTCGGAGCGGATTGAAGCGCTTACGCTGCGCGGCCACGACAAACCAACCCGGAGCTAGTTCATGGCCGAGATCAGCATGCGCGACATGCTCGCCGCTGGCGTGCATTTTGGGCACCAGACCCGATTCTGGAATCCGAAGATGGCTCCCTACATCTTCGGCGCTCGCAACAAGATTCACATCGTCAACCTCGAAGTCACGCAGCCGGCGCTGGCCACAGCGCTCGAAGAGCTGCGGCGCCTTGCTGCCCGCAAGCGCAAGATTCTCTTCGTCGGCACCAAGCGCGCCGCCTCCGGCGTCATCCGGGAACAGGCGGAGCGCGTCGGCATGCCGTTCATCGACGAGCGCTGGCTCGGCGGCACGCTCACCAACTACAAGACCATTCGCCGCTCCATCCGCCGCCTCACGGATCTCGAAGCCCAGGCCGAGGACGGCACGTTCGAGATGCTCACCAAAAAGGAAGCCCTGCAGCGGCGTCGCCTGATGGCCAAGCTCGAGCGTAGCCTCGGCGGCATCAAGGACATGGGCGGCCTGCCCGATGCCCTGTTCGTGGTGGACGTGCAGCACGAGCGCATTGCGGTCACCGAAGCCGGCAAGCTCGGCATCCCTGTGTTCGGCATCGTCGACACCAACAGCGACCCGGAAGGCGTCACCTACGTGATCCCCGGCAACGACGACGCCATCCGTGCCGTGCGGCTCTACGTCACCGCGGCGGCGGACGCCATCGAGGAAGGCCGTGCCGAAGGCGCCGGCGAGGTGGCGCTGGAAGAGTTCGTTGACATGGACGCAGGGAAGGAAGCGCCGGCCTAAACCCGGTCGTTGCGCCGCCACCTCCCATCCAACGACTGAAGGAAGGAAGCCAACCGATGCCCGCCACGAACATGCAATTGATCAAGGAACTCCGTGAACGCACGGGAGTCGGCTTTGGCGACTGCAAGAAGGCGCTTGCGGAAGCCGGATGGGAGATGGAAGAGGCCATCGCCATCGTCCGTCGGGAAAGCGGTGCCAAGGCGGCAAAGAAAGCCGACCGCACCGCCGCCGAAGGGTTGCTCGGCGTCGTTGCCTCGGGTGACGGCGAGCGAGCCGCCATCGTCGAAATCAACATCGAGACGGATTTCGCGGCGAAGAACGAGAAATTCGTTGCTTTCGTGGCCGAGGCGGCGGAACGAACGTTGGCGGAGGGCGCGGCTGGCCTCGCCGAGGCCCTGGAGGATCGGCGGGCGGAGCTGGTGGCCGAGATTGGCGAGAACATCAGTGTGCGCCGCGCCGCTAGAGTGGAAGCCCCCGGTGGCACTGTCGGAGTCTATCTGCATCAGGATTCCCGCCAAGGCGCGCTGGTGGGGCTAACGGTGGATGACCAGGACTTGGCTCGCGACCTCGCCATGCACGTCACCGCCATGCGCCCCTTGGTGGTGGCCCCGGCGGACGTGCCGGAGGCGACCGTGGCCCGCGAGCGCGCCATTTTCGAGGCGCAGGCGGCAGAGAGCGGCAAGCCAGCCAACATCGTCGAAAAGATGGTGGAAGGCCGGGTGCGCAAGTTCCTTAGCGAATCGAGCCTAACCGAGCAGCCTTTCGTCAAGGACGCGCAAGTGCGCATCTCCAAGCTGCTCAAGCAAGCGGGCGCCACCTGTACCGGCTTCGAGCGGTTTCAAGTGGGCGAGGGCGTGGAGAAGGCTACGGAGGATTTCGCCGCCGAAGTTGCCGCGCAGGTCGAGAAGAGCGCCTGATCGCGCCATGACCTTCAGCCGGATGCTGGTGAAGTTCTCCGGCGAGTCGCTCGGAGGCAGCACCGGCGTTGGCATCGATGCGGGCGTGCTTGCAGACATGGCGGGCCAGATCGCGGGCCTCGCAAGCTCCGGCGTGGAGACCGGCGTGGTGGTCGGCGGCGGCAACCTGTTTCGAGGTCGAGAAGTGGCCGATGCCGGCGTCGACCGTATCGCGGGCGACCACATGGGCATGCTCGCGACGGTGATGAATGCGCTGGCCCTCAAGAGCGCGCTCCGTCGCGCCGGTGTGGCGGCCGAAGTGCTGAGCGCCCACCCCATAGCGACCATCGCCGAGGGTTTCTCCGTCGCAAGAGCGCGACAGCTGCTCGACTCTGGCCATGTGGTGCTCTACGCCGGCGGCACCGGCAGCCCGTTGTTTACCACCGACACCGCCGCTTGCCTTCGCGCCATCGAAACCGGTGCAGAAGTGGTGGTGAAATCCACTCGAGTCGATGGTGTCTACAGCGATGATCCGGAGAAGGACGCCGCCGCCCGGCGCTACGACCGCCTGAACTACGGCGAAGTGCTGGCACAGGAACTGGCGGTGATGGATTTCGCTGCCATTTGCCTCTGCCGCGACCACGACCTGCCTATCGTTGTCTGCGATGTGGCCGAACCCGATGCATTGACGCGCATCGCCCGCGGTGACAAGGTGGGAACGAGAATCGACGGGCAGGGGGAGCGGCGATAGGTGAGCGCGGGCGACGAGTTCATCGACGACATCAAGGATGACGCCGAGAAGCGCATGGACGGTGCCTTGGAAGCACTCAGGAGCGCGTTTTCCCGCATCCGCACCGGCCGCGCCAACGCCGCCATCCTGGAGGGCGTGCAGGTGGACTACTACGGCACACCCACACCCGTCAACAGAATCGCCACCGTGACGGTCGAAGAGGCCCGCACTCTCCTCATCTCCCCTTGGGAAAAGACGATGGTGGTGGACATCGAACGCGCCATCCTGAAGAGCGATTTGGGCCTCACCCCGAACAGCAGCGGCGACGTAATCCGCCTGACCCTTCCACCCCTAACGGAAGAGAACCGCCGCGACTTGGTCCGCGTCGCTCGCGCCGAAGCCGAAAAGGGCCGCATCGCCATCCGCAACGTTCGCCGCGATGCCGTCAGCGACATCCGCGACCTCGTCCGCGAAAAGGAAGCCTCGGAAGACGACGGCCACCGCGCCGAAGAAGACATCCAACGCATAACCGACCGCCACACAGCGGCCACGGACGAAGCCTTGGCGGAGAAGGAAGCGGATCTGCTAGAAATTTAGCGCGTCGCCCTGTCCGGAAGCCGTGTGGGTCGCCGCCAAGTCCGACAGACTGCTAGGGAAGCTCTGAACAAAGTCTGCCTCGTGGGATAATGGGATGGTGCCAT
>VXSY01000005.1 GCA_009837725.1 Gammaproteobacteria bacterium
GGGGGGAGGGCGTCCCGCCCTCCAGGCGTGCCGAAGGCGCGCACGCAGCGGAGCCTGCCAAGGCCAACGCAACCCGCGTTCCCGACAACGCCAACAGAGCGCCAGCTTCGAACAACGCCACCGACGAACCAGCCTCTGCTCGCTGGCGCCCGTCATGCCTACGGCACGATATGGCGAGGCCCTCCTTCCAGAGAGGCCCTCCGACTAGGAGCCAGCGTCGTTTTCTACGGCGCAGCTCCCCGGCCCTGCTACAATCCCGTTCCGCCTAGGCGACGGCGGCGGCCAGGCGTGGCCGTGGGGCCGCAACCGGCAAAATCCGAGCCCATCCATGTCCGACACATCCGAGCGTAGCGACGATGCCATCGACACGCTGGTTTCCAGCGAGTACGCGGCAGGATTCGTCACCGACATCGACACCGAGACCTTCCCACCGGGTCTCGACGAGAGCGTCGTGCGCGCGATTTCCGCCAGGAAGGAAGAGCCGGCGTGGATGACCGAGTGGCGGCTTGAGGCATATCGCGGCTGGCGCGCCATGACGCCGCCGCGCTGGGCGCACGTGCATTTTCCCGAGATCGACTTCGAGAGCATCTCCTACTTCGCGGCCCCGCGCGGCGACAAGCCCGCGAGCCTCGACGACGTGGACCCCGAGCTCCTCAGAACCTACGACCGCCTCGGTATTCCGCTGCACGAGCAGGCCATGCTGGCCGGGGTCGAAGGCGCGGGCCGCACCCCGGTGGCGGTGGATGCCGTGTTCGACAGCGTTTCCATCGCCACCACGTTCAAGGAGCAACTCAAGGACGCTGGCGTCGTGTTCTGCTCGATGGCGGAGGCGGTGCGCGAGCATCCAGAACTCGTGCAGCGCTACCTCGGCACGGTGGTGCCGCGCTCCGACAACTTCTACGCCGCGCTCAACTCGGCGGTGTTCAGCGACGGCTCGTTCGTTTACGTCCCCAAGGGCACGCGCTGCCCGATGGAGCTCTCCACCTACTTCCGCATCAACGCCGAGAACACGGGCCAGTTCGAGCGCACGCTCATCATCGCCGACGAGGGCGCTTCGGTGAGCTATCTCGAAGGCTGCACGGCGCCCATGCGCGACGAAAACCAGCTTCACGCCGCCGTGGTGGAACTCGTGGCCTTGGGCGATGCCGACATCAAATACTCCACCGTGCAGAACTGGTATCCCGGCGACGACGAGGGTCGGGGCGGCATTTACAACTTCGTCACCAAGCGCGGCGCCTGCCTCGGTGCGCGCTCGAAGATCAGTTGGACCCAAGTCGAAACCGGCTCCGCCATCACCTGGAAATACCCGAGCGTGGTGCTGCGCGGCGAGGGCTCGGTAGGCGAGTTCTATTCGGTGGCGCTCACCAACAACCTGCAGCAGGCCGACACCGGCACCAAGATGATCCACATGGCGCCGGACACCAAGAGCACCATCATCTCCAAGGGCATCAGCGCCGGCCGCAGCCAAAACACCTATCGGGGCCTCGTCCGCACGACGCCGAATGCCCACCGCGCGCGCAACTACACCCAATGCGACTCCCTCCTGATCGGCGATCAGTGCGGCGCCCACACCTTCCCCTACATCGAGTCGCGGCAGCCTTCGGCGGTGGTGGAGCACGAGGCGACAACCTCCAAGGTGAGCGACGACCAGCTCTTCCTCTGCCGCCAGCGCGGCATCGATGCCGAGAAAGCGGTGGCGATGATCGTCGGCGGCTTCTGCAAGGACGTCTTCCGCGAACTGCCGATGGAGTTCGCGGTGGAGGCCGGCAAGCTGCTCGAAGTGAGCCTCGAAGGCGCCGTGGGCTGATGCCGCTGCTCGACATCGAAGACCTCCACGTGCAGGTGGAGGATCAAGTGATCCTTGGCGGCGTGCATCTCACCGTGGCGCCGGGCGAGGTTCACGCCGTGATGGGGCCGAACGGCTCCGGCAAGAGCACACTGGCGAACGTGGTGGCTGGCCGGCCAGGCTACGAGGTGCTGAGCGGCACGGTGCGGCTCGCCGGCGAGGACATCACCCACGCGAGCCCCGAGGAGCGCGCCTTGCAGGGGCTCTTCCTGGCCTTCCAGTACCCCATCGAGATTCCCGGCGTCAGCAACATGGAGTTCCTCAAGGCCGCCATCGACAGCCACGCCTTAGCTCGGGGCGAAGGCGCGCCGTCCGCCGCCGCCTTCATCCGCCGCGCTCGGGCGACGGCGGAGCGGTTGGGGCTGGACGCCGGCTTTCTCAAACGCGGCGTCAACGAGGGTTTTTCCGGCGGCGAGAAGAAGCGCAACGAAATCCTACAGATGCTGTTGCTTGAGCCGCGCATCGCCATTCTCGACGAGACCGACTCCGGGCTCGACGTCGATGCCATGCAGGTGGTCGCGGCCGGGGTCAACGACTTCCGCGACACCGGCAACGCCGTGATCCTCGTCACGCATTACCAGCGCCTGCTCGACTACATCGTCCCGGACCACGTCCACGTGCTGGCCGGCGGCTCCATCATCCGCTCCGGCGACCGCTCCTTGGCGCAGACGCTCGATCGCGACGGCTATGGCTGGATCGAGGATGCCTGCTAGCCCGCAGGGCCCGCGAGCGGCTGAGGCACTTTGCGCGAGGCTGCTTGGCAAGGGCGCGGTTTCCTATGCCCGCGCAATTGACCGCGATGCCGCGCGCGCTCGCATCGCCGCCGATGGCTTGCCGGTATTTCGTGCGGAAGCGTGGAAATACAGCAACGTGGGGAAGTGGTATCAGGCGGCACTGGCGCCGTCGCGAGCCCCAAGCGTCCGCGAGATTTGCGTCCCGGATGGCGTGGAACTGCATCGATTCGACGACCCGGCCGCCGCGCCGTTCCTGACGAAGCACCTCGGCACCGCCATCGACCTCGCTCGTCATCCGCTCGCCGCCGTCAATCGCATCCTGCTCGGCAGCGGCGTGGTGGTGCGAGTGCCGGCAGGATGCCGAGTCGACGAGCCGGTGAACGTGGACGACATCGGCGCGGCCTACGAGCACATCCTCCTCATCGTCGAACCCGGTGCGGAAACGGCCCTCGTGGAGACGCCGACCAGCGCCACCCATCGCGTCGTCGAGTGCATCGTCGCCGAAGGGGCAAGGCTCATGCACCGTCGTGTCCAGCCGCGCGGACAAGCCCCGCAGTGCGGCCTGATCGCGGCCAGAGTTGACGAGGAAGCTCAGTACTCGCTTTGGCTGCTCGCCCGCGGCAGCGAACTTCGCCGCAACGACATCCACGTCACGCTCGCCGGCCGCGGCGCCGAGGCGCACCTGGGCGGCGCGTGGCGCTTGGCCGAGCGCGAACATCTCGACAATCAGGTGACGGTGGACCACCTCGCCCCCGAGTGCTTGAGCCGCCAGACTTTCCGCGGCGTCGTCGGTGGTCGCGCCCGCGCCGTGCTGAACGGGCGCATCCACATCGCCGCCGGGGCGCAGGCGAGCGATGCCTCCCTCACCACCAAGAGCCTGCTCGAGAGCGCCGATGCCGAGGTCTATGCCAAGCCGGAACTGGAGATCTACGCCAACGACGTGCGCTGCTCCCACGGCGCCACGGTGGGCGCGCTGGACGAAGCCATGCTGTTCTACTGCGAGTCCCGGGGCATCGACCGCGACGCCGCGCGCGGCCTGCTGCTGCGCGGCTTCCTGCGCGAGGCCATTGGCGGGGAAGAGGCGGAAAGCGTGCTGACTGCAGGAATCCTAAGCGCTGGCGAGGCCGTCCGCGCCATTCCCACGGAGGCGGATGCGGCCACCGTCGGCGAAGCGCAATGACGTCGAAGCCCGACATCGCTGCCCTTCGCCGCGACTTCCCGCTCATCGCCGATCGGGCGGATCTCGTCTATCTCGACAACGCCGCCACGACGCAAAAGCCCCAGGCGGTGGTCGACGCCATCGCCGAGCACTACCGCAGCGCCAACGCCAACGTCCATCGCGCCGCGCATGCCTTGAGCGGCGCCGCCACCGAGGCGTTCGAGGCCGCCCGCGGCGCCGTGGCGCGGCGCATCCACGCCGGGTCTCCGAACGAGGTGGTGTGGACCAAGGGCACCACCGAGGCGATCAATCTGGTGGCTGCGTCCTATGCGCCCACGGTGCTTGGCCGTGGCGACAACGTGGTGATCACCCGCATGGAACACCACTCCAACATCGTTCCGTGGCAGGTCGCCTGCGAGCGCGCTGGCGCGGAGCTCAAGGCCGTGGACGTGTCCATGCACGGTATCGACCAGGACGACCTTGCCGCGAAGGTGGACGAGCGCACCCGCATCGTCGCCGTGGTGCATGTCTCCAACGTTCTCGGCGTCGTCAACGACATCCCGGCCATCGCCCGGCTTGCCCGCGAGGTCGGCGCCGCCGTGGTGGTGGATGGTGCCCAGGCCATGGCGCACCTCGACGTGGACGTGGCCGCGCTCGGCTGCGATTTCTATGCCTTTTCCGCGCACAAGATGTATGGGCCCACCGGCATCGGTGCGCTGTGGGGACGCGAGCACCTGCTCGAGGGGATGCCGCCCTGGCAGACCGGCGGCGAGATGATCGAGGAAGTCCGCATCGAACGCACCAGCTACGCCGGCCTGCCGTTCCGCTTCGAAGCCGGCACGCCCAACATCGCCGGTGCCGTCGGCATCGCCGCGGCGGCGGACTATCTCGGCGGCCTCGATGGCGAGGCTGTCCGAACCCACGAGACGGAACTCGTGCAGTTGGCGGAATCGGGGCTGCGCCAGGTGGAGGGCCTCGAAATCATCGGCCCGGGCGGTGCCAAGGGCCCCGTGGTGTCTTTCACCATCGAGGGCGCGCACCCGCAGGACATCGGCACGCTGCTCGACCAGCAGGACATCGCCGTGCGCACCGGCCACCACTGCGCGATGCCGCTCATGGAAACCCTGGGCCTCCCCGGCACGGTGCGCGCCTCCTTCGCTCTGTATAATTCGCCGAGCGACGTGGAACGATTCGTGCAGGCGGTGCGCAAGGCGAGGGAGTTCCTCTGATCCCGACCGCAAGCGCCCGCCCTTCGACGCTACCGCGTGCCGCTTGAGGCATGCAACGTTGTTTCAGGAGGCTCCAATGGGTGCCGACGTGTACGACCCCGAAACCATCTCCATCACGCCAGCGGCCGAGGCGCACGTGCGGCGGCAGCTTCTGCGCCACGGCGCCGACGCCTTGATCCTCGGCATCAGCGAGAGCGGCTGCAATGGCTACATGTACGAGCTCGAATGGCTCGGCGAGCGCGTCGACGACGACCCGGCGGGGCTCAAGCGCTTCGACTTCGGCGGCGTGACGATTTGCGTCGCCGACGAGCATTGGGCGCTGGTGCGCGGCACCGAGATCGACTACGTCACCGAGGGGCTCAACTCCGCACTGCGCTTCAACAATCCCAATGCCGTGAGCGAGTGCGGCTGCGGCGAGAGCTTCGCCATCAAATGAGGGCGCGCCGGTCGAGATGTCCAACGAATCGGTGACGACAAGCGGCTTGCCCTTCGATGGCCTCCACATGGAGCGGCGCGTGGTGGCCCTCACCCGCACCACGGAGGCGCGGCTGGTGCCCACCGGCACGCCGGTGACGATTCCCGGCGGCGTCTTCGTCACGCTCACGCAGTCCCTCGGCACGGCCTACACGGTGGTCTGGGGCGGCAACATGGCGCGCATCGACGGCGAGAACGCCGATGCGCTGGGCTTCGAGCCGGTGATGCCGGCATGGACGGCGCCTGCCGACGGCGCCGTGAGCGAAGCGCAGGTTCGGGAGGCGCTGGCCACCGTCCACGACCCGGAAATCCCCGTCAACATCGTTGATCTCGGGCTCGTCTATCGCTGCGAGGTGGACGGTGGCCGGGTCGATATCGACATGACCCTCACCGCCCCAGGCTGCGGCATGGGCCCGGTGCTGGTGCAGGATGTGGAACGGATGGTTGCGAGAGTGCCCTTCGTCACCGAAGTGAACGTGAATCTCGTCTTCGATCCGCCCTGGAGCCGGGACATGATGACTGAGGAGGCTCAGCTTGAACTGGGCCTCTACTGAACCCGCGGCGCGCACGTCTGTGCCAGCCACCCCCCTCGACGACATCCGCATGGCGTTTGAACTCTTCGACGCCTGGGAGGACACCTACCGCTTCGTCATCGACCTTGGTCAGGAAGTGGCCGAGATGCCGCCCGCGCAGCGGACTCCGGCGGCGCTGGTGCGCGGCTGCCAGAGCCAGGTCTGGCTGTATGCCCACCCCGATGCGCGCTCCGGCAACCTCCGCTTCGACATCGACAGCGATGCCCACATCGTGCGTGGCCTGATCGCCATCCTGCTGGCCGTGTACGACGACCACACGCCGGCCGAGATCGTCGCCTTTGACATCGAGGGGCTGTTCGACGAACTGGGCCTCCTCAGCCACCTCAGCCCCACCAGGGGCAATGGCCTCAGGGTCATCGTGCAGCGCATCCGCGCCGTCGCCCGAGCCGCTGGAGGATAGGCACGCCGGCACGCAGGAATGACACAGATCAGAAGTAACAATGAAAATAACCCGAAAAAAACAGATAAAAGTCATACAGAAGGGTGCGCTCAGGCACCGACTCTGCTACAGTGCGCGCCGGGTTTCCAAAGGTAGCCTTTGAATTGTGCCAGCATAAGCGCACAGCGCGAAATCTCCAATTGGCGCGGATTGTGCAACCGCCAGAACGGCGGGTGCGTCGGGGGAAGATCAGTCGAGAATCCGATGGGCGCAGCAATGCGTTGCTAGCCGCCCATTGCAGGAGGGAGGACGACCATGAGTCGCGCTCAGAAGAACCGCGTTACGCAATCCAACATCGAAATCCGCAAGGGACTAGAGCGCGACCTCGCCGCTTTCCTCGCGTCCGGCAAGAAGATCGAACACGTGCCCATGGGCGTCAGCGGCCAAGACAAACTGGGCCGAAGCAAGAACATCGTCATCTCCCGTCGCCGCAAGACCACCGCCAAAGCCAGTTAACCGCACCCTAGGCTGAAAGGCTCCTCTAGCGAGGGGCCTGTCGGCGCCAGCCTCGAACAACGTCACCAGGAAACCAGCCCCTGCCATGCGAGGCCCTCGCTGGACGGAGGGCGTCCCGCCCTCCA
>VXSY01000212.1 GCA_009837725.1 Gammaproteobacteria bacterium
CACGAAGAGGTTGTTGTCGTGGCCGGTGATGACGGGGATGCCGACGATGCTGGGCCCTTGCGTGTCCACCCTGTGCGACGTGCTGGGCGCCACCGCAACATGGGTGATGGTTGCCTCGTTTCCGGCGGCATCTTCCAGTTCGCCTTGGAGTGCATTCGCAGCGATCGACACGCCGTCGGCGTCGTTGTCCCCTACCGCCACCGTGTAGCGGAACACCCAGGTGTCCCCTCCGGCGGTGGACGAGGGCGACTGCAGCGTGGCCGTCTTCGTCGAGTCGCCCACGAGAATCGGCACCGACGGATCTGCGGTGCCCTGACGCTCCACGTCCTCGGAAAACGTTGCAGTGACCTCGATGCCGTCGCCCGCCACGTAGGTGCCGTCCGGCCCCGCGCTCGACGTGATCACAAGCGATTCGAGCTCCGGCGCGAGCGCGTCCACCCTGATCCCGCTAACGCTGATGGAGCCGAGGGTCACTCGGCGGCCGTCCTCGACGGTGAGCGTGCCACCGCCGCTAAGTGTCCCGGTGAAGCCGTCCACGTCTTGGTCGCCACTCCGCACCGTGTAGCTGAACGTCAGCCTCGTCGTCGGAGTGCCGGAGGAGGAAATCCTCTCGTTCGCCGTAAGCCGCTGGCTCCCGCCCTCGTCGAAGTTCAGCAGCAGCTGCGGCGCGCTCGTGAACGTCACCGTGGGATTCAGCGGCACTTCGATCGTGATCGTGTCACCCGTCTTGTAGTAACCACCGGACGGGGTTGACGAACGGACGACGGGCGTACCGACGGGATTGACGGATTCACCTGCCGGTGTCGTGGGATCCTCGAGCGGCGTGAGCTTTTGATCTCCGCTAAGCCTTCCATCAACACCGTGATTTCCACTCGGGGCACTTGGCCACGTATATCCACAGGTAGCGCTGCCGCACGCGTTGCCTCCTGCATCTTTGATGTTGGCGTGGTTACTCCCAAACCCCGACACCGAGATCCCGTTAAGCGCAATGTGGCACGTCTCTGTGGCGCTAGCGGGCACGGTCGCCGATGTGCAGCCGTCCTTAGCCACCTTGTACTCGAAAATGAGGTTCTTCTTACCCCGCAACTGCCCAAAGGTTGCCTCGCCGTTTATCGAATCGGTAATAGCAACCGTAAGCGTCGGTTCGTCACCCTCAATGACGACATCATCGTCCATGGTGACTTGGATGCGTATCGTCTCTCCGCCACCATAGTATTTTTGGCGGTCGTTGCCGACTGCACCGGGAGCAGGGTTGGTCAGCAACGTAACAGATTCTACCTCCGGTGGCGCCGTGTCCACCTTGGCGCTCCCAGCAAGCGACTTGGTGATCTTAGTCGTCTCCGTTCTGCCGGAAATCGCATCATCGGCGCTAGCCGGATCTGTGTCGTTTATCCAACCCCTGCCCACGCACCTAGTGTCATTGTTCGGAGTATCGTCCGTCTGGGGGTCCGCAGTCGCTTCACCGTCCAAGTCCTGCCCCGTTGTACAAGCCGGTCCCGTGATGTCTCTGTTGAGGATATCTATGTTACTTGCATCCAGTATCGAATTTTCGTCACTAGGGAGCACGATTCCGGATACGGTAATCGATCCCGCAGCGTGGGGCGGGGTCCCCCCATCGACGTCATGCGTCACCGTGAACCGTCTATTGGTACGCTAATCGGCGAAGTGAATTCCGTCGTCCCAATCTTGTATGCCAGCTGAGCAGCACCCCCAACGGTCACACTTTCGCTGAAAAGGATCTCAAAGGTAACTTCGTGCGCATTGCCGTAAACTGACCTCACATCCCCTCCAAGGGAGATGCTTTCCAGTTTAGGAATAGTCATATCGGCATACACCGTTGCAGCATCGCTACCAGTGGGTACGTTCTTCCGATTGAACGTCGTGCCCGTCTTGAAGGCAGCTGTATCAGTAACGTCATTACCTGCGGGGTTGTCCGCAAGGTCAGTTATATTGGTTGCGGCCAAAGCGCTTACTTTCACCGTGCTAGACGTGTTATCGGCCGTCCGCGCAGCTAGGTCTTCAGCTATCAACGCATACCGGAACTCTACGATCTTGCCTGATACGGACCAGAACGTGGCGGTGCGGTCAGCCGCGCCTCCTTCGATCGTGATCGTAGCCGTCGAGGTTCTATCCGCAGCCTTGACATCCTCAGAGAATGTGACCTTGACTACTACGTTACTAGCGACCTCCGCTTTCGCAACGCTGATGGTTGCGCTACTGACCGTCGGTGGCACCGCATCGACTTCGATTTCCGGAAATCGCTGGGAAGCGAACGCCGGGGTCGCCGGGTTGTTGAGGTCATCCACGAGCGTAGTGTAGTTGAGCGGGTTCGCCGGCGTGGAAAGCCCGTCCGTATCCAGCCACCCCGCATCGACCTCCAAGTTGCAGCGGAGCCATTCACTGTATGGTGCGGCACTTACCGCAAGGCAAGTTGCCGTCGACACCGTCGACTGACCCACCGTCACTCGCAGCGTCGTGTCCCCGGTTACGACTGGCTCATCGAAGAATACGTCGAAGAACACCCAGCCATCCCTGACTGGCGCTGTTGGGACAGATGATGCCGTCGTCCGGTCGGGCGTGGTACCTTCCGCAGTGGTTCCACGGAACAGTATCTGAGTCACCCGAGGGCCCCGTGTGTCGACCCGCCGCTGGTTCGACTCCATGTCCGCCACTTCGCGGGGAATAGTCTTCTCCCAACCGGTCGCAAGTCCCCGGTTTCCGTTTGTGTCCACAAGGGCGTCGACTCCTGACAGTTTAAGTCCGAATGCCCCGTTGTCACCCGCAACTACGGTATAGTGGAACGTAACAATTCCCGCGTTCGTGCGGACATAACGGGCGGGTCGTTCCGCGTTTTCAAGAACCAGTGTCGCAGCCATGGCACCGGAGTTGGACATTGCCTCCTCCGCTACGCTGCCACCATCTCCAAACGTCAGCATTAGCGCAATAGTACGGCCCGCGTTGAATCCAACCGGTGTACCCCCAGACTCCAACATGCCGCTTGCTGCGATGCCATTTAGCTGCAAGCGCACACCGTCCACCACGCTGGGACTGGCATCTAGCACATCCTCAGCCGCGAGCCCGCGATCCGGAGGTGTGCCACCCAACAGTTGGTCACCGCTTGGGACACGAATACCGTCGTTCGTGCTTCCGTCGCTGGTGTCTCCTTCCTGCACCACATAGCTGCAAAGGAGCCTCTTGTCCTCCTGCGGATCTCGAACGCAGGGCGCTGTCGTCCGAGTCTGATCACCGATATCGAACCTCAGCGTCGGGGATCCAGGAGCGACAAGGTCGTTGGTGAAGTTCACCGCAATCGTTATCGTGTCGCCGATGATGTACACCGTGTTGGGCGTGGCCGTGGGTCCGCCAGTGGGAGTGGACGTGAGTGCAAAGCCACCGTCGGTGATTTGCGCCATCGCTGGCAAGCTGCCGGCGCACAGGAGCCCCCCAAGCAAGACCGGCATCGCCCTTCGGACCCGACACCTGCCGAATCCACGCGAACGCTGCCTTGCGGAGCCCCGCAGGCTCGTCGCGGAGCAGTTCCAGAAGCGCCCGCGCTCGCCGAGCCGTTGCCTCGCCGAGGCGCGGATGGGTCAGCCGCGCCAGCAGAGACATCACGTTGCCGTCATCGAAATCGTCCGGGCGCAGCGCAGCGATGTCAAGCGTCAGGTATCCGTCGCCCGACAGCAAGGCGCGCCCCGCAGTCGTCGGCTCGGGCGCCGACGGTCGAGGCATGCCCGGAAGAGACGGCAGCATATGCTCCACTCGCGAAGGCACTGGCCATGTCGCCTCCCCGGTGTACACCACCACCGGCAACACCGGGGCAAGCCGTTCGGTGGAGGCAAGGCGACGACGTTTCAGGCGCTCTAGATGCTGGCCGTCCACATACGCCCGGGTTCTGAGCGGCATCAGGTAGTTTGGCTCGGTCTGGAACTCCCACGGCATCACCAACTCCTGCCATGGCTTGCGATCCGCCTCCACAATCCCTGCGAACGGCGCGTGCCAGACGATGTCGCTCGCCTGGCCCATCATGGCTCCACCCGTGCCAGGCAGCATGGTCTGCTCGTTTCGGCGCTCGAGGCGCGAGAGGTCGAGCCCGTCCACGAGTTCCGTCAAGCCGTGGAGCCGGGCCGCGAACCAGTGCAGCAACCCCCGCACGACGGCCGGATAGCCGAAAATGTCCTTGAAGGCTTGGTCGTTGGTCATGCCCCAAAACGCTAGCCCAAAGATTGCGTTTATTCAATAACTACAATCTCTTACACGAACTGTACGACTTTGCCGCAGCGCTGTGAGAGATCACCCGCTGCGCTTGGGGGAGATGGCGTACGCAAGCCTGGGCGACAGGCTGTCAGCCGCGCATACGAGTGGTTTGGTGCCGCCACAAGGAATCGAACCCTGGACCGTCTCATTACAAATGAGCTGCTCTACCGGCTGAGCTATGGCGGCATCTGGGTAGGTGCGGGAAGAATGATAGGCAAAACGGGGGCGACGTGCAGGGATTCGCCGCCGCCAAAAAGGCCGTCAGGGCAGGGCGATAGCGAGGCCGTCGAACACGAGGTTGGGCTTGATGCGCGTCGGCGAGGCAAGGCGGGCGTGGAGCAGGTGGGCGTCGCCGCCGCAGAGGAAGGTGGTGATGCCGGATGGGGATGCTGCCCTGAAGCGCGTGAGCACCGCGTCCAGGAAGGTGGTGGGCATGGCGAGCGTGCCGCCGGCGATGGCGGTGTCTGTGGACGTTCCTGGCGGGGGGAGCGCGTCGCGCCCTTGGTCGGTGAGCATTTCAGGCAGCGCTAGATCACGCGTTTCTCCCGCTAGCGAGCGCCGCATCAAGCCGATGCCGGGGACGATGTAGCCGCCTTGGTGCTGGCCGCAGTCGTCCACTAGGTCCACGGTGATTGCGGTGCCGGCGTCCACGACGGCGACGGCACCTTGCGCGCAATGCCAAGCGGCTACCATGGCAAGCCAGCGATCGATGCCTAGGCGCGTCGGGTCTTCGTAGCAGCAGACGACGCCGGCCAGCTCTCGGCTGACCTGGGCGAACTCCGGGGCGATGCCGAAGCGGGCCTCGACCGCTGCGCATATGCGATCTCGCACGCCGGCAACGGCGGATATCCGCACCCGATGCGGGGGTTCTACTGCATCCGCGAGCGTGGGAATGCGGGGCGATTTCAGGCTGCCGGATGCGGTGGCCAGGCGCCACTTGGTGCGGGAATTGCCGATGTCAAGGTCGAGGCAGCGAGTGGTCATGGTGCCACTTCGCCGCCCGGCGGTCGCACCGACACTTCGCCGCCGGTGAACTCGCGCCGGCCGCCCGCGGTGTCGAGCGCGAGTGCGCCGGATGGAAGCACGGTGGCGACGCCGCTGACGCGCTCGGTGGGCGTGGTGACGGTGACGGTCTTGCCTTCGTGGCGGTGGGCATTGCGCCAGCGGGCATGCATGGCCGGGAAACTCGATGCCGCGAAGGCGTGGGATTCGGCCAGCACATGGTCGAGAACTCGCGCCAGGAGTTGGTTGCGGGAGATGCCGGGGACGGCTTCGGCCACGTCGGCAATGGGCTGTTCGACTTGGGAGGCGATCGCGCTCGCGCAGCCGACGTTGATGCCGATTCCGATGACCACCTCGACGACGGGCGAAAGTCGCACCAGCTCGACGAGGATTCCGGCGACCTTGCGACCGTCGAGCAGCACGTCGTTCGGCCACTTTAGCTGCACGCCGGGGGCACCGAGGTTGGCGAGGGCGTCGTGAACGCCAAGGCCCACCGCCAGCCCCAACGCGCCCACCTGGGCCGGCGGGCGATCGATGGCAACGCCCAGCGACACCGCGAGGTTGCGGCCGAAGGGACTCAGCCACGCACGGCCACGACGGCCTCTGCCTGCGGTTTGCACCTCCGCGGTTAGCACGGCGCCGTTCACGGACTGTGTCTCGGCACGGCGCACGAGCTCGGCGTTGGTGCTGGGGATGGTGGTGACCACCTCGAGGGCCGTCAGCCAATCTCGGCTGGCCGGGGCGAGTGTGCTTTGTATGGTGGGCGCGTCCAGAAACTCGACGTCATCGGCCACCTGGGCGCTTTCGCCCACGAGGGATATGGCGGCTTGCTGCAGGGCTGTGCGGTCGTCGACTGAAAGCCCACCGATGTTCGCCCGCCTATGAAGACGGAGCAGCTCAAAGGCGTCGGACAAAGATTGCGGACTCGACATTCGCTATGGACGCGTGATTCCGATGGAGGCGGGAGGATCGTAGCAGGAAGCCCTGTGGTGCGGCACCGCAAGGCCGTCTTGCCACAAGGAGCGAAACGCGAGTTTTTTTCGTGGAGGTTTTCGAGGCCTTGGGTTCCGAGGAGCGCGCCTAGCGGTGCGTGCGAGAGCGGGACGCGCTCGCCCTAGGGCCTGCTTCGGGCCCAAATCATCGGGGGTCGGCGCATTGCGGGCTCTCGTCTACGCGACGGCGTCTCCCTGGGGAGCGGCATAAACGTCGGGCAAGAAAAAGGGCCCGACGCGCGCTGACACGCGTCGGGCCTTAAAGGTGAAGCCTGACAACGACCTACTCTCACATGGGGAAACCCCACACTACCATCGGCGCAGAGCCGTTTCACTACTGAGTTCGGGATGGGATCAGGTGGTACCGGCTCGCTATGATCGTCAGGCAAACTGTGACCGTCCCGCGTGATGTGCCGGACGGCTCGCAAGTTGATGAAGCGAAACTGTGCGCCGGGTTGTACCAGCAAAGAACGCCACCAACCGTGGCCCGAACTCGTTCGGACTCGGTTATATGGTCAAGCCGCACGGGCAATTAGTACGGGTTAGCTCAACGCCTCACAACGCTTACACATCCCGCCTATCAACCTCGTAGTCTACGAGGGCCCTTCAGAAATCTCGAAGATTTGGTGAGATCTCATCTCAAGGGGGGCTTCCCGCTTAGATGCTTTCAGCAGTTATCCCTTCCGAACATAGCTACCCGGCGGTGCCACTGGCGTGACAACCGGAACACCAGAGGTTCGTCCACTCCGGTCCTCTCGTACTAGGAGCAGCT
>VXSY01000201.1 GCA_009837725.1 Gammaproteobacteria bacterium
CTCTGGACGGAGGGCGTCCCGCCCTCCAAGCGTGCCAAAGGCGCGCACGCAGCGGCCGTTCCTTAGGCCCTAGCGAAACCCAACGCGCCCTGAACGGACTACGTTCGCCACAAGGAAGTGGGGATGGTTGCTGAGAGTTGGCTCCGCCTGCTGGGCTCGAACCAGCGACCCGCTGATTAACAGTCAGCTGCTCTACCAACTGAGCTAAGGCGGAAGAGGGCGCGTATCTTACTCGCTTTCGAGGTCGCGGCAAGAGTGGCCAGGAGGTTCTGGTCGCGAAACAGGCACTTTGTGCTTGTTGGGGGCGGCACACTAGCGCGCTCTACGAGCGCGTCGGCAGTTGCTTCGCAACTGCTGCCTACGGGTTCGCATACGCTCACCCTCCGGCTAGGAGCCAGCGCCGTTTTCTACGGTGCAGGCTCCTAGCTCCTGCAAACCCGCTATGCTTGCGAGCGTCCTTGAGGAGGCGGCATGTTTCGCGCTCCACATGGCGCCTCGGGGCGCTTGCCGAAGCGGAATGAGTTGGAGACATTGATGGCTGGGCGCTTGTGTTCGGTTCGGGGTGCTTGCGTTGGGCTCGCTGTTGTCACGATCGCATCGGCGACTTGGGCGCAATCGGCGAGCGAGGGCGGTGTCATCGAGGAGGTGATCGTCACCGCGCAGCGCATCGCGGAAGGGATGCAGGACGTGCCGATTCCGGTCACCGCGCTGACCGGCGAGATGCTGGAGGAAGAGCAGGTCATCACCCCATCCGACTTGCAGATGAACGCCCCCAACGTCAGCTTCACCGCCACCAACTTCGGCGGTTCGAGCTTCAGCATTCGCGGCATAGGCAACCTCGTCGTGGCAAACAGCGGTCAGAGCGGGGTGTCCACGCACATCAACGAGGTGTCGGTGGTGTCAAACCTCAACTCCATCGAGTTTTTCGACATGGAACGGGTGGAGATCCTGCGTGGCCCGCAAGGCACGCTGTTCGGCCGCAACGCCACCGGTGGCGCGGTCAATTTCGTCACGCAGATGCCGAAGCAGGGCATCTTCGAGGGCTTCGTCGATGTCGAGACGGGCGACTATGCCCACACTCGCCTCAAGGCTGCGGTCAACGTGCCGCTCGCGGATACGGCTGCGCTGCGCCTGGCTGGCTATCGACTCACCCGCGACGGCTACATCGAGAATCTGGCCTTCGGCCAGACCGACATCGCCGGCAGACGCCTGCCTGGCATCGACGGCGACGTCGATGGCCGCGACGTCCTCGCGCTCCGGGGCACGCTGTCATGGGAGATCACGGACCGCGCCGGCGCGTGGCTGCAGTTCCACATGCTCGACGAGGACGACGATCGGGTTCGCATCAGCAATCAGGTGTGCGTGCGCAACTCCATTCCCACCAACGGCTGCCTAGCGGACGGGTTCGGCTTCGACACCCCGCACTTCGGCGCCACCACGGCGGGCATCTTCGCCGGCGGCGTGGGTGCGCTGCCACTCGGCACGGATGGCAGCGAGGCGGCCCTGCTCGATTTCCCGCGTCCTGCCATCACGGGCTTTCGCGAGATGCACACGGACCTTGATCCGGTGTTCCAGGAGCGCGACGACATCGTCGCCTGGGGCTTCGACTACGACTTCGGCGAACTGATGCTGGACGTCATCGGCGCCGTGCAGAAGTCGGAGGGCCTGTCGCGCCAGGATTACTTCATGGACGTGGGGCCTCGCCTCGCCCCCACCGACCTCAATCCCCAGGGGATTTGGCCCGTGTCGGCACCAGCGGGAGGCGCCGGCACCTTCTGGACCTCGGACACCTGCAACGTGGCCGCCGGCACCGCGGGCCTGTTCGGCGGCTGTACCTTGCCCGTCGATGGCACGCGAGCGTTTGTCTATGACCAGAACGACGGCGCGCAGGACTACCGCACGGTGGAGGTCAAGCTGCGCTCCAGCCTCGACGGCCCGATCAACTTCCTCGTCGGCGGCAACGTCTACACGAAGGAGGAGGTCTCCGACTACTACGTGCTCGGCAACACGCTCGACATGGTGGCCACGTACGGAGCGCCGCTTTATGAGCTTCCGCCACTGTATCCCGGCATGTTCAACAACAGCAGTTCCCCCGACAAGGGCACCGTGTCCGAGGGCAGTTCGCTGTTCGGCGAGGTGTACTACGACGTGACGGAGGACGTTAGCCTCACCGTGGGCGTGCGCTACAACGAGGATCGGCGCGAATCCAACGAAACCAGCGTGCTGTTCAACTCCATCGACATGAACGCCGTGCTCGGCGGCTACTTCGGCGCCGGGCCGATCTGGATTCGGCAAGGGCTCGCGGACGATTTCGTCGGCCAGTTGCTGGCCCTCGCCGGCGATCCGATGGCACCGCCGCCGGATGTGAGCGAAACGACCGCGCGCATGCTGGCCTTCCATGACGCGACGGACATCTACAATGCCAGCCTCCTCGATGCGGCTGGAGCCGTGGGTGCGGTGGTGTTGGCGCCGCTCATCGGGTCGTTTGTGGAACTGGGCCTGATCCCGCCCGAGCAATTGCCGTTCGTCGTCGCCGAGTCTGGCTTGCCGCCCCTGTATCAGACGACGTTGCTGACCCTCCTGTCGCAAGACCCCGCGGCCATTGCGGCGGACCCGGGGCTCGCCACCGGGTCGGCGGCGGTGCGGTCCGTGGCGGATGCGGTGGGGCCGGTGCCCGCCTTCAACGAAACTCGGTTCATCACGGGCAGCCCAACCGAGGCCGAGTGGAAGGAGATGAGCGGCCGCGCCGGCGTCGACTGGCGCATCAGCAACAACAGCCTCGCCTATGCCTTCGTCTCGCGCGGCTACAAGCCGGGGGGATTCAATCCGCCCATCGCGCCCGTGTTCCAGGATGTGTCTTCCTTTACCTTCGATGCCGAAGCCGTCAACGCGCTGGAACTCGGCAGCAAGAACACGTTACTGGATGGCCGCATGCGGCTGAACGGGTCGCTGTTCCTCTACGACTACACGGGCCTGCAGATCACCCGCATCCGCAACAATTCCTCGATCAACGAGAACATCGACGCGAGTATCCTCGGGCTGGAGGTCGAGGGGCTGTGGCGACCGGAGGCGCTGGCCGGGCTTCAGCTCGATTTTTCCTATGGCTGGCTGATGAGCGAGGTGGACGAGTCGATGTCCATCGACCCCATCAATCGCACCGGCGGCAATCCCGAGTACATCACTCTCAACAACATCGACCCTGGGGCGACCACCGGGGTCAACTTCGTCGCCAAGGAAGCCGAGATCACACCGGAGGTGCTGAGCTGTGCCCTGCAGATCGCCTGTCCGCCGGGGGTGGAGACGTTCGGCCCTGGGGCTTTGCCGGTGCCGGGGACGATGTACCCCGCCAACGAAGCCGGCGTCGCAATCCCCGCATACTTCTCGCAGCAGTTCCTGAGTGCACTCGGGGTGGAGACGGCGGATGGCATTCCGGTCTCCCTCGACGGCAACCGGCTGCCCAATGCACCGGAACACACGCTCACGTTGGGGGTTGCCCAAACGTGGCCCATTTCCGCGCTGTCGGGCTCCCTGACCCTGCGTTGGGACTACTATTGGCAAGGAGCCTCGTATGCGCGAGAGTTCAACACCAAGGGCGACGAGATCGAGGCTTGGGGCCAGCACAACGCCTCGCTCATCTTCGAGAGCGACGATGGCCGCTGGTTGGTGAAGGGATGGGTGCGCAACATTGCGGACAGCGAGAATGTCACCGGCAAGTACCTGACGTCGGACACCTCGGGCCTGTTCCGCAACTACTTCCTCACGGAGCCGCGCCTGTTCGGTGTCTCCGTGCGGTTTGGCTTTGGCAGATAGGAGCAAGGGCATGAATCCGGCACGCGCGTCTTCTCGAACCGTTTGTGTCGCTGGGCTCTTTGCCCTCGGGCTGCTCGTCGGGGGCTGCGCGACGACCGAAGAGGAATCCGAATGCACCGCCATCATGGACCCCGACGCCCACGCCCGCTGCCTTGCCGAAGAGCGTGCCGAGTCCGAGCGCAAGGCGGCAGAGCGAGAACGCACCCGCGCCGTGCGCCGTGCCTGGAAGCAGTGTGCCGACGGCATGGTCGATTACTACCGCCAGAGCGTCAACATGGGTGTGATGACGCGCACCCAAGCGCAGACGCAACTCCGCCTCACCTTGCGGCAACGCTGCGGCGAAAAGCCGATGGGCACGTCGATCCCGATGCTGTAGCGCTCTTGCATCCGGGTCGATGGAGGCGTTGAGCATGGGGATCTGGAAATGGCTCCTGATCGCTGTCGCGGCAGTGGTCTTGCTGTTCTTGGCCATGCGAATCTACTACGGGCTGGTCGCCAATCCCGCCGTCGTTCAGGAACTGAAGCGCGACCCCCAAGGCGAGAGGGCAGGCATCGTCATGCTCCTCACCTTGCCTAATGGCCGCACGCTGCCGGTGAACTACCGCCGCGAAGGCAACCAAGTCTTCGCCGGCGCCGACGGCCGCTGGTGGCGTGCCCTGCGCGAAGGCGATGCGCCGGTCAGCGTGTGGATTCGCGGCGAGACCTTCGAGGGCCGTGCCCGCGTCGCCCTCGACGAGGAAGAGTACAAGCGCGAAGTCTTCTCCCGCCTGCGCCCAGACGTGCCCAAATGGCTACCCGAATGGCTCGACGCACACTTGGTGGTCATCGACCTCGACGAATGACAACCCTCCGCAGCGAATACGGGCCCCTCCCTGTCACTCCCCCCTCGCGGGGGAGTCGAGAAAAGGGTCCTCCCTTTTCTCGGAGGGGGGCCGCCGACCCAAACCCTCGTACTCCGCCAACGCCAAACAAAGCCCCCGTCACTCCCCCGCGAGGGGGGAGTGACAGGGGAGTGCGCTTGGCAGGGAATGTCGAACCTGTCCGCAGGACGTGATTTAGGGATGGACGATCTTGGAGGGAAGGCAGGATGCCTTCCCTCCAGGCTACTGCACGCTGCCGGCGGCGTGTTCTTCGAGCCAAGCCTTCAGCGGCACGTCGCCCGGCTCCGGCGAGGAATAGCCGTGGCCGTCGCGGCTTGCGCCCAGGAGTTGGCGGCGGATGGGATCGTGGCAGTCGGGGTAGTCCTCGATGCGGAGGTTGTCGCGGGGGCGTAGCCAACGATAGCTGTAGCCGTAGAACACGGCCTTGCGGGTGATGGTGGAGATGTTCGGGCTTGGGGCGTGCCAGAGGCGGCGGTCGAACAGCACCGCCGTCCCCGGGGCCACGCAAACCGGCATGGCGTCTGGCGGATCGGCATCGCCTGGCCCCTCCAGGAGATTGCGACGGTGGCTGCCGGGGACGACGCAGAAGTTGCCGCGCCCCGGCACGGTCACATCCGAGAGAAAGTAGCCGACCTTCACGGACAATCGCGGTCGCGGATTGCCTTCCATCTCCAGGTTCACGCGGCCACTGTCCTGATGCCAGCCGAGCCGCTTCGGCAGCGGTTGTTCGGCCTTCCACGGCGACGTGATGTCCACGTGTGAAAGATAGAGCTGGATGTGCCAGCCCAGGATGCCCCAGATCTTCGGGAAGGTCGTGGGCCAGTCGAGCAAGTCCATGAACATCGGATCGTCGTGCAGAAAATCGCGAAGATGCAGCCGCCCACCGGGTTCCACCTCACTCGCCCGACGCCGCCCCATCTCGTCCACCAGCCCAGTGAGCCGATCCACCTCGACCGCAGAAAGCGCATCCGGCACAAGCAAGAAACCGTCGCGCTCAAACGCTTCCCGCTCGGCGTCGGTCAGGCAATGCTCGGTGCAGCTTGGATCCACGTTCGCCCTCAAGCGGTTCGAGAGCGGGAAGTATAGGGTGCGAACGTCAGGCTGCTAGCGCATGGGGAAGGCCACCCGAAGAAGGGCGACGCATGCGTCGCCCCTACGGCCCGGGACATGACCGACACCTTCCTGTAGGGGCGACGCATGCGTCGCCCTGTCCGGCAGCCGGGCGCATCGCCGCCAAGTCCGCCAGGCCCGAAGTCCGCCAGGCTGCTAGCGCGCCCTGAAGGGCGCGTCGGCAGTTCGCTGGGGCGAACTGCTACAGTGCGCGGCTCACGGTCAATCAGATGCAAGAGGGCAAGGAACCATGGACAACGTGCAAGGCAAGGTCGCCATCGTCACCGGATCGTCGCGGGGCATTGGCGAGGCCATCGCTCGGCGGCTCGGCAAGGGCGGTGCCACGGTGGTGGTGACGGCGCGTACCGTGGAGGTGCGGGACGAACGGCTTCCGGGAACCGTCCACACCGTTGCCGCCTCGATTCGGGATGGTGGCGGCGAGGCCACCGCCATCGCCTGCAACCTGATGAAGTCCGAGGAGCGCGAAAGCCTCGTCGAACAGACGCTCGCTGCCTACGGCGGCATCGACATCATCGTCAACAACGGCGCGATTCTGGTGCCCGGCGAGACCGTAGGCTTCTCCGAGCGCTACTACGACCGCATGATGGAGATCCTCGTCAAGGCGCCGTTCCACCTCTGCCAACTGGCCTTGCCGGGCATGATCGAGGCGGGGCAAGGCGGCGCCATCATCAACATCTCGTCGAAGGCGGCAATCCATCCACAGCCCGACCGCAAGCACTTCGACGGCCCGGTGTACGGCATGGCGAAAGCTGCGGTGGAGCGCTTCACCACGGGCCTCGCCACCGAGATGTACCAGCACGGCATCTCCGTCAACGCCCTCTCGCCGGACCTCGTCGTGGCAACCCCCGGCCAGATGTTCGGCCGCCCCTACACCCAGGAGATGATCGACAACGCCGAGCCCGCAGAAGCCATCGCCGAAGCCTGCCACGCCCTCATCACGGGCGATCCGAAGGAAATCACGGGCGGGATTCGCTACACGCAGGAAGTGCTCGACGCGTTTGCCGTGGAGCCGATGGATATCGGGATGCCACCGCCGCAGCCGAACGCGGGTTAGCGCCCTTGCGGGCGCGGTAGCAGACCTGCCGGGCTGGTGCGCGCCTCTGGAGGGAGGGCGTCCCGCCCTCCATCGCGCCCGCGGGGGCGCGCATCCTTGTGGTGCAGTGAGTGATTTGCGCGCCTTGCGGCGCGATGGAGGGC
>VXSY01000171.1 GCA_009837725.1 Gammaproteobacteria bacterium
ACATGGCACCATCCCATTATCCCACGAGGCAGACTTTGTTCAGAGCTTCCCTAACGGGCCATGAAGTTTCCCAAGCTGTTGCGTAGCAAGGAGCCGGTGGTGGCCGACGACGCGCCGTCGGGCGAGGCAGTGCTCGCGCGGGAGGCACCACCGCGGCGCGCGTTGACGGGTTCGTTGCAGATTCTCGTCGTGGTGGTCTTGATCCTGGCAGCGCTCATTTTCGCGCGCGGGCCGGATTCGTCCGAGCAGCCCGACTTCACGATGATGGCCGACACCACCACCAAGCCGTTGGTGTCGGTAGTGCGGCCCGAACCGCGGTCCACCACGCTGTCGGTGAGCGTCACCGGCACCATCACGGTACGCAATCGAGTTGCCCTGACCCCGCAGATCACCGGGCGCGTGGCCTCCGTGTCACCGTTGCTGCGGCCAGGCGGAGCCTTCGCCGCCGGGGAGCAACTGCTCCGCATCGAGGCGCGTGATTTCGAACTCGCCCTCCGTCAGGCCCAGGCCGACATCGCCAATGCCATTTCCACGCTGAAGCTCCGGGTTGCAGAGGGCGATGCCGCCCGCCAGAACTACGCCATCCTGAATCCCGGCGAGGCGGTGCCGCCGTTGGTGGCAAAGGTGCCGCAGATCGAGCAGGCACGCGCCCAACTCGCGGCTGCCAAGGCCCGCGCCGACATCGCCGCCTTGGACCTTTCCCGCACCCGCTTCTCGCTGCCGTTCGCCGGCAGGATCACCTCCAACACCGCCGAAGTGGGGCAATTGTTGAGCCGGGGACAACCCTTCGCCGAGGCGTTTGCCCTCGACTCGGTAGAGGTGGTTGCGCCCATCGCCCCGGACGACCTCGCCCGCATCGCCCCGGCGGAAGGGCGCGTGGCGCTCGTACACGTCGATGCTGCGTCCCTGCCCGCCGGCAGCAGAAGCGCGAGCCTGACGGCAAGGGTCGAGCGCGTCTCGGCGGAACTCGACGAACGCACCCGCTTCGCCCGCATCTACCTCAACTTCGACGACCCTACGGGCCGTGCCGGGCGCGAGCGCGATCAGCCCCTTTCGGCGTCTCTGCCGCCGGGCACCTTCGTGGACCTCGACATCAACGGTCCGCTGCTGCCCGGAACCTTCGAGTTGCCAGATGCTGCGGACCAACTGAACGGCCAGGTGTGGGTGGTAACCGACGGCAAGCTCTCCGAACGCACACCCGTGATGCATGGCCGACGGCAAGGCTCGTTCGTGGTGGACGCGTTTGAGTACGGCACGGGCATCGTCGTCGGCGCGGTGCCAGCCGCCCGCGAAGGGCTCGAAGTGGACACCGCGGAGCTCGGCACATGAGCGAGGCCACCGGCGACGATCAGGCGCCAGCCGAGCGCCACGCACCGACCTTCGAGGAGCGAGGCGTGGTCGCCCGCTTCGCCCACAACACCGTGGCCGCCAATCTCGTCATGGCGGTGATGCTGATCGGCGGCTTTGCCGCGGTCACGCAGCTAACCGCACAGGTGTTCCCCACTGTGGACCCCGGCATCGTCACGGTCAGCGTGCCTTACCCGGGAGCCACCCCCACCGAGGTGGCGGAAGGCATCACCCGTCGCGTCGAAGAGGCAGTGCTCGGCATCGACGGCGTGGACCGCGTGGTTTCCAAGGCGTCCGAGAACATGGGCACCGTCACGATCGAACTCAAGGACTTCGTGGACGCATCGAGGGTGCGCGACGACGTGGAGTCGGCGGTGCAGCAGATCGCCGACTTCCCGCCGGAAGACGCCGAAGAACCGGACATCGTTCGTGCCGAAACCATCAGCGACGTGATGACGCTGGTGGTTTCCGGGGCGCTGTCCGAGAAGGAGCTTCGTCGCGCCGCCGAACTGGTGGAAGAAGAACTGCTGGCGCTGCCCGCCGTGACGCTGGTCTCGCTGGTGGGCGCACGCGACTACGAGATTGCCATCGAGGTGCGCGAAGAGGCGCTGCGCCGCTACGGCTTGACGATCGCCCAGGTGGCGAACGCGGTGCGCTCCTCGTCGCTGAACCTGTCCTCCGGCGAAATCCGCACCGAGGCAGGCGACCTTTTGCTCCGCACCAACACCAAGCGGGAGCGCGGCGAAGAATTCGAGGACATCCCCCTCACGGCACAGCCAGACGGCACCATCCTGCGGCTCGGCGACGTGGCCAACGTGCGCGACGACTTCGAAGATGTCGATCTCGTCCATCTGTACAACGGGCGTCCTAGCCTGTTCGTGAAGGTGCAGAAGTCCGAACCCGAGGACGTGCTGGCGATCGCCGAGGAAATCAAGGTCTGGTACGCCACCTACCAGCCCCCGTCCGGCGTCGAACTCACCTTCTGGCAGGACCAGACGGAAATCCTCGGCCAGCGCCTCAGCCTGCTCGTGCGCAACGGCGTGCTCGGCTTTGCGCTGGTGTTTCTCTTCTTGGTGGTGATGCTGGACCTCCGGCTTGCCTTCTGGGTGTCGATGGGCGTGCCCATCGCCTTCTTCGGCGGCTTCCTGTTCTTCGACTTCCTCGGCGTCAACATCAACATGGTGTCGCTGTTCGCCCTCATCATCGTGCTCGGCATCGTCGTCGACGACGCCGTGGTGGTGGGGGAGAACATATCCGCCGAACGCGAGGCGGGGCTGGAAGGCCCCGAGGCCTCCATCGCCGGCGTGCGCGGCGTCCTGAGCCCGGTGCTGGTAGGCGTGCTGACGACCATGGCGGCCTTCGCGCCGCTGCTGTTCGTCACCGGCATCATGGGGCAGATTCTCGGCTCGGTGGCGATCGTGGTGATCGCCGTGCTCGCGATGTCGCTGTTAGAGGTCTTCTTCATCCTGCCAGCGCACCTATCCCACCCCGGCAAGTGGAGCCGCTGGCCCCTCGACGCCTTCCAGGACGCGGTTGGACGTGGCGTTCGCGGCTTCCGTGACAACACACTTCGCCGCTGGATCACGAGCGCGGTGCGCCATCGCTACCTGACACTGCTGCTCAGCTTTGCATTGCCGGCAGTAGCAATCGTGCTGCTCGCCTCTGGGCAAGCGCGGTTCCTGTTCTTCCCAAACCTCGAAGGCGACGAGATGAGCGCCAGCGTCGAGTTTCCGGTGGGCACGCCCTTTGCCGTGACCCGCGCTGCGGCGGAGCAGATCATCGCCGCGGCGGAAGCGCTCAACGTGGAAACCCGCGGCACGGCCTTGCGCGCCGTGAGCGTCACCATCGGCGGCAGCGAGTCGTTCGGCGGGGTCGGGCCCGGCGGCACCTCAACCATGAGCATCGCGCCCAACGTCGCAACGGTGGACCTTCGCCTCGCGCCAGAGCCGCCGAGGACCCAGTCCGCCAACGAGCTGAGCCGCATCTGGCGGCGCAAGGTGGGCAACATCCCCGGGGTGGAACGACTGACTTTCGTCGCGGATCAGTTCGGGCCCGGCGCCGACTTGGAATACGAGCTCGCGCATCAGGACGATGCCACCCTCGAGGCGGCGGTGGAGGCGTTGAAGGACGCCTACCGCAGCTACGACTCGACCTACGAGATTCAGGATTCCAACAGCCTCGGCAAGCGCCAGTACGACATCGAGCTCACCCCTGCCGGCGAGGCCGCCGGGCTTACGCCAGCCGACGTGGCACGCCAGCTCCGGCGCAACTTCTTCGGCGACGAGGTGCATCGCGTCCAGCGTGGCCGTTCCGAGCTCAAGGTGATGGTGCGCTATCCCAACGAACAGCGCCGCAGCACTCAGGACCTGTTCAACGTGCGCATCCGTCTCGCCGACGGGGCAGAGGCGCCGCTGTCGTCGGTGGCGCGGGTCACCGAGTCGCGCAGCTTCTCGTCCATCGACCGCGTGGACGGACTTCGAGTCGTCACCGTGTCGGCTGCCGTGGACACGGATGTGGCAACGCCAACCGAGGTGAACGCAGACCTCGTCGCCAACGTGCTGCCGGAACTCAAGGCGCAGTTTCCGGGCCTGCAGGTCATGCAAGCGGGGTTCGGGCGCGAACAGGCCCAAGACCTAGCATCTCTCGCCAGCCTAATGCCGGTAACGCTGCTCGTGATCTTCGCGCTGATGGCGTCGCAACTTCGCAGCTACGTGCAGCCCCTCATCATCCTCGTTGCGGTGCCCTACGGCGCTGCCGGCGCGGTGATCGGCCATTGGGTGCTCGGCTTCGACATCTCGTTCGTCTCCGTGCTCGGCATGGTGGCACTGTCCGGCGTGGTGGTGAACGACTCGATCGTGCTGATCGACCGCTACAACCAGATCATCCGCGACAGCGGCGGCGACCCCGCCGAAGCGGTGGTCACCGCGGCGCAACGACGCTTCCGCGCCATCTTCCTCACCACCGCCACCACAGCCCTCGGCCTCACGCCCATGCTGTTCGAGACCAACACCCAAGCGCAGTTCCTGATCCCGATGGCCGTGAGCCTCGCTACCGGCATCGTCTTTGCCAGCGTCGTGATCCTATTCCTGGTGCCATCCTTGATCGTGGTGCGCGAGGACATCATGGGCCTCTTCCGAGGCCAATCCCGGCGCTACGCCGCAGCGTAAGCGTCCCCTTCAGCCCCCCGGCGCGGCCCGCCTGTTACGCTCCGCACGGCACTTCGGGGGAGAAGGCTTTGGCAGAGGACGCGACCGCTCCGGTCGGCAATGCAGAACTGCTGACGGGAAGCGACCAAGGGGCCCGCATCGACCGGCCCGTGTTCGCCATCAGCCTTGCTTGCGTGGTCGGCGCGTCGGTGCCGATGATCCTGTATCCCGAAGCCGCCGCCGGTGTGGTGGATGCCATTTACGGCTGGATCGCTGAGGAGCTGGGCCTCTTCTACCAGTGGGTGACGATTTTCGCCACCGGCTTCCTGGCCTGGCTCGCCTTCAGCCGCCACGGCGCCAAGGTGCTCGGCGGCGTGGCCAAGCCCGAGTACGGCGCCGTGAGCTGGATGGGAATGCTGTTTTGCGCCGGCATCGGCTCGGGCATTTTGTATTGGTCCGGCGTCGAGTGGGCCGCCTATGTGGACCAGCCACCCTTTGGCGTGACGCCGGAGAGCCCCGAGGCGCTGGAATGGGCCGCCACCTACGGCATCTTCCACTGGGGCATCTCCGCCTGGTGCCTGTATTGCCTGCCGACGGTGGCCATCGCCTGGCCGTACTACCGCTATCGCCTTCCGTACCTGCGCCTTTCGGGCGCGCTCACGGGATTGTTCGGGCGCAGGTTCTCCGAGACGCCCTGGGGAAGACTGGTGGATCTCTGCTTCATCCTCGCAATGGTGGGTGGCACGGGCACGTCGCTGGGGCTGGCCACACCCATGCTGGGCGCAGTTGCCGCGCGCCTGCTGGGCATCGAGGAGTCCTTCGGCCTCACCATGACCATCGCTGGCCTCTGCGTGCTGCTGTTCGCCGGCAGCGTGTACATGGGCCTGGAGCGCGGCATCCGACGCCTGTCGAACGTCAACGTGGCGCTCGCCGGGATATTCCTCGGCTGGGTGCTCATCACCGGCCCGGCCATCTTTGCCCTGGAACTCGGCACCTCGTCCATCGGCCTGATGCTGCAGGAGTTCGTGCGCATGAACACCTGGACCGATCCCATCCTCGAGACCGAGTTCATCGAGGACTGGACGGTGTTCTACTGGGCGTGGTGGATCGCCTATGGCCCCTTTATGGGTCTGTTTGTCACGAAGATCTCCCGCGGTCGCACGCTGCGCTCCGTGATCCTGGGGATGATCGGCTTCGGCACGCTCGGCTGCACCCTGTTCTACGTCATCTGGGGCAACAGCGTGATGTGGATGGACATGAACGAAGGCCTCGGCTTCCTCGAACTCGTGCGCGAAGGTCGCCCCGCCACCGCCATCGCCACCGCCGTCGGCGCCGTCGCTGGCGGGCCGATGCCGCTCGCCGTCTTTCTCCTGCTGGGCCTCATCTTCGTCGCCACCACCTACGACTCCGCGTCCTATGCCATCGCCGCCTCGGCCACCAGCAACCTCGCTCCCGGCACCGATCCGAGCCGCCCGCATCGGGTGTTCTGGGCCTTCACCCTCGCCCTCCTCCCGGTGGGCCTTGTGGTGATCGACACCATGAGTGCCGCCAAGTCGGCAACGCTGGTGGCCTCGCTGCCCCTGCTTGGCGTGCTGGCCTTGATGACCGCCTCGCTCCTGCGCTCACTGCGCGAGGAGGAGTGACGGGAACGTTGTCCTCGCAATACGTCCAAGGCATAGGAGATTCGCAAGGAAAAATCGTCCCCCGCAGCGTTCTACCCAATCCCTTGGCCGCACTCGACGTGCAACCGGCAGCCTGAGGGACCAGTACAGCACCGCCCCCCCTCTCGTTTACGCTAGGCACATTCGATCCATCGGAGCCCGCCGTGTCCCTCCGCAACGCCCTTTATGCGCAGTCCGGTGGCGTCACCGCCGTCATCAACGCCAGTGCCTGCGGCGTCATCGAGACCGCTCGCGCGCATGGCGAACGCATTGGCAAGGTGTTCGCGGGCAAGAGCGGCATCCTCGGCGCCTTGCGCGAGGAGCTGATCGACACGAGCCACGAGAGCGACGCCGACATCGCTCTGCTCCGCTTCACCCCTGGCGGCGCGTTCGGTTCCTGCCGCTACAAGCTCGCGAGCTACGAAGACAACGCCCGCGAATACGACCGTCTGCTCGAGGTCTTCCGCGCCCACGGCATCGGCTACTTCTTCTACAACGGCGGCGGCGACTCCCAAGACACCGCCAACAAGGTGGCGGAGCTAGGCGCACGCAGCGGCTACCCGATCACCTGCGTTGGCATCCCCAAGACGGTGGACAACGATCTCCCCTGCACGGATGTCTGCCCGGGCTTCGGCTCGGTGGCAAAGTACGTCGCGGTGTCCGTGCAGGAAGCGGCGCTTGATGTCGCATCGATGGCCGAGACCTCCACCAAAGTCTTCATCCTCGAAGTGATGGGAAGGCACGCCGGCTGGATCGCCGCTGCCGGTGCGCTCGCGAAAGTGACCCGCGACGATGCCCCGCACATCATCCTTCTGCCGGAGGTGCCGCTCCGGCGCGATGCGTTCCTCGAACGCGTGCGCGAGACGGTGCAACGGGTGGGATTTTGTGTGGTCGTCGCCTCGGAGGGCACCCGCTACGAGGACGGCAGCTTCCTCTCCGAATCCGGCACCGTCGATGCCTTCGGTCACGCCCAACTCGGTGGTGTGGCACCGATGCTGGCGGAACTCGTACGCGGTGAGTTGGGGTTCAAGTTCCACTGGGCTGTGGCCGACTACCTGCAGCGCTCGGCCCGGCACATCGCCTCCGCGACCGACGTCGAGCAAGCCTATGCGGTGGGCAAGGCAGCCGTGCAACTCGCCCTCGAAAGCAGCGGCGGCGTGATGGTCACCATCGAGCGCACCGCCGACGACCCCTATGCATGGCGCACGGGCCAAGCGCCACTGGCGGAGGTGGCCAACGTCGAGCGCAAGCTGCCGCCCAACTACATCTCCCAGGACGGCTTCGGCATCACCGGTGCCGCGCTGCGCTACCTGCGCCCCCTCATCGCCGGCGAGGACTATCCCGAATACGCCGGCGGCCTGCCCCGCTACGCCAAGCTGAAGAACCAGCTCACCCTGAAGAAGCTGCCACCGTTCGATCCCTGAGTTACCACCGCAGGAAGCTCAGCATCGGCGGTGGTGCGATCTGATCCGGTTCCCTTGGGGCCACACTGCGGAACTTCCCCGCCCGTCGTGCGACTAACCGCCGTCACTTGGTTGGCTCGGGAAGGGCTCGCAAAACAATGAACAACACCGTGGCCATGGCCCGTCGAATGGGTCGCGTAGGTGCGCTTGCCACCTGCGCCCTTTTCCCTTCCATTGCCGCAAGTGCCGATCCCGCGCCTACGTTCGAGCGCATCGACCTTGCGCTTGGCGCACCGGAGGACCACATCGTCCTGGCGGGGCGCTTCCGGGGTGGGGCGATGGACGATCTCGCCGTGGTCACAGTGAACGAGGAAAACCAGCGGGAGCTCAGCATCCACTCCATCGCCGGCGAGCCGGGACGGCGAACGTGGCGCCTCGCGCATCGGCAGCGGCTCGATGAGGACGTGATCTTCATGGATGTGGTCGGCCTTGCGGATGGCACCGAGCGGCTGCTCGTGGGCCGTCGCGGTCGATTGTCTTGGCTGGATGCGGCGTCCGGCGAGCATCCATTCCTCGATTTGCCCTCCATCTACAACGTCGCGCCGCTCGATGAAGTGCCGCGCGTCGAAGTCGCCCGCGACGTGACCGGCGACGGCCTCGACGACATCGCTCTTGCCGACTTCGACGGCTACTGGCTGGTTCGGCAACGCGAGGACGGTTCCTGGCACGAACCAGACAAGGTGGCGGTCACCGCCGGCGTATCCGCTGGATTCGCATGGAGCTACCGTCCCCGCCACGCCTATCCCATCGACTTCAACGGCGACGGGCGCACGGACATTGCCTTCTGGGACCGGGGCGAGCTTGTGGTCCACCTCGCCACCGATAGCGGCTATGCCGACCAACCGCTGGTCGCCGATCTTGGTCTCGAGCTAGAGGAGGACGAGCGGATCGTTTCGGTCGTCATGGGCGAGGATGCGGAAGCCGAGATGCTCACCTTCTGGGGCATGGAGGACTACAACGGTGACGGCGCGCCCGACATCGCCACGCAACGGGTGACGAGTTCCGGGCTCCTTTCGAAGAAAACCACCTACCTGGTGCATTTTGGGACGCACGAAGACGGCGTCACCACCTTTCGACCGACGCCAGACGCCTCTTTCGTCTCCGATGGCATCCAGGCCATGGACACGATCGATGTTGACGGCGACGGCATCCAGGAGTTCACGATCATCACCGTGCAGGTGAGCGTGGCGCGCATCATCGCCGCGCTCATCACCGGTTCCGTGCCGTTCGACGCCGAAATGTATGCATTCGCGAACGGCGCCTACCCGGAGGAGCCGAGTTTCAGCCGCCGATTTCACTTCGAGTTCAGTCTCCGCACCGGCTCCTTCAGCTCGCCGGATGCCACCTTCGCCGACGTAACCGGCGACGGCATCAAGGACGCCGTGCTCATCAACACCGACGACGGTCTCTTGGTGCATCCAGGCACAGGCGGCGCGACCGTGATTGCCGAAGAAGGCCACGAGATCGAGTTCGCCACGCTGCACGAGGCCGTTGCGCTCGAAGAGCGCGACTTCAACGACGACGGCCGCGATGACCTCCTAATCCGCACCGGCTTCGGCCAGGATCCAAAGGGCGTCACCGTTCTGCTAAGCGGAGAGTAGGGGCGCTCCACGTCACGCCCGTAGCTACCTCGACGCCGCTACCAAGAACCCGGCGGTGGCGGCGGCCGCAACCAGCACCGCGCCGGGATCGCAGGGGTGGTGCCGTGCCCCAGGCGCCCGTTATGCGGTAAGGTGCGCCGTTTTTCTTGAGGTTCGGGCCGATGGGCGAGCGCTACGACCCGCATGCGGTCGAGGAGAAGTGGCAGGAGCGTTGGGAGCGGCTGGGCGTGAACCGGCTGAGCCAGGACGACCTGCGCGGCGCCAAGGACCCGTACTACAACCTGATGATGTTCCCCTACCCTTCGGCGGAGGGGCTGCACATCGGCAACATCTATGCCTACACCGGCGCCGATGCCAACGGCCGCTTCTGGCGGCTGAAGGGCAAGGACGTGTTCCAGCCCATGGGCTTCGACGCCTTCGGCATCCATTCGGAGAACTACGCCCTCAAGGTGGGCGTCAACCCCAACGACCTCATTCCCCGCAACATCGAGAACTTCACCCACATGCTGCGCCGGTTCGGCGGCATGTTCGACTGGAACCACACGGTCGATACCACCAACCCCAACTATTACCGCTGGACCCAGTGGGTGTTCCTCAAGCTGCACGAGGCGGGGCTCGTGGAGCGGCGGCAGGCGCCGGTGAACTGGTGCACGTCCTGCAAGACAGTGCTTGCCAACGAACAGGTGATCCAGGGCCTTTGCGAGCGTTGCGAAAGCCCCGTGGAGCAGCGTGACCTGCCGCAGTGGTTCTTCCGCATCACCGACTATGCGGAGCGGCTGCTCGCCAACACGGGGCACATCGACTGGTCCGACAAAACCCGCAAGGCGCAAATCAACTGGATCGGCCGCAGCGAAGGGGCGGAGGTGGATTTCCCCTTGGAAGGCCACGACGAGACCATTCGCGTGTTCACCACCCGCCCCGACACGCTGTTCGGCGCCACCTACATGGTGCTGGCGCCGGAGCACTCGCTTGTGGACGACATCACGACCGACGCCCAGCGCGAGGCCGTGCGCGCCTATCGCGAGCAGGTGGCAAGGCAGGATTTGGTGGAGCGCCAGAAGACCGACAAGGACAAGACCGGCATCTTCACCGGCGCCTACTGCATCAATCCGGTCAACGGCGAGCGCATCCCGGTTTGGATCGCCGACTACGTGCTGATGGGCTACGGCACCGGCGCCATCATGGCGGTGCCGGGGCACGACGAGCGCGATTTCGAGTTCGCGCAGGAGTTCGACCTGCCTATCGTGCGCGTGATTGCCGCGGATGGGGAAACCGCCGAAACACCGCTCGAAGCGGCATGGGCCGGGGACGGCACCCTCGTCAATTCCAGGGAGTTCGACGGCCTATCGGTGGCCGACGGCAAGCGCGCCATCGTCGCGAGCCTGGAGGCAAAGGAACAAGCCTCAAGCCGGGCCAACTTTCGGCTGCGGGACTGGTGCGTCTCCCGCCAGCGCTACTGGGGGCCGCCGATCCCCATGGTGCATTGCGACCACTGCGGCCCGGTGCCGCTGGCGGAATCCGACCTGCCGGTGGAACTGCCCCACCTCGACGACTTTCGCCCAGACGACTCTGGCATCAGCCCACTAGCCCGCGTGAAAGAGTGGTACGAAGTGCCCTGCCCCGTGTGCGGCGGGCCGGCGCACCGCGATACCGACGTCACCGACAACTTCCTCTGCAGCGGCTGGTACTTCCTGCGCTACCCGAGCACCGACCGCGACGACGTGGCGCTCGACGCCGAACTCACCCGCAAATGGCTGCCCGTGGATTCCTACATCGGCGGCAACGAGCACGCCGTGCTGCACCTGATGTATGCCCGCTTCATCAGCATGGCGCTGCACGACCACGGCGTGCTGCACTTCGACGAGCCCTTCACCCGCTTCCGTGCCCACGGCCTGCTCATCCGCGAAGGCAAGAAGATGTCCAAGAGCAAGGGGAACGTCATCACGCCGGACGACGTGATCCGCCGCTACGGCGCGGACACCATGCGCCTGTACCTGCTCTTCCTAGGTCCCTACGAGCAGGGCGGCGACTACCAGGGGCGCGGCATCCAAGGGCCCCACGGCTTCTTGGGCCGCCTCTGGCAGAGCGTCGAAGAGGCAGTGGACGACACCCCGGACCCAGACGTGGAACGCGCCCTCCACCGAACCATCAAGCAGGTGAGCGAACAGGTGCCGGAGCTGCAATACAACACCGCCATCGCCGCCATGATGGAATACCTGAACGAGGCCCGCGCCGGCGGCCGCACGCCGAAGAAGGCCGAACTCGAGCCGCTTATCGTCATGCTGGCCCCCTTCGCGCCCCACATCGCGGAAGAGCTCTACGAACGCTTGGGCCACGCGGAGGGCCTCTTTGGTTCGGCATCATGGCCGGAATACGACCCCGCCAAGACGGTGGAGGAATCCGTGGAGGTCGCCGTGCAGGTGAACGGAAAGATGCGCGGCCGAGTCACGGTGCCGGCGGACGCCACCGAGGAGGCGGTGGTCGCGGCGGCGCACGCGCAGCCCAACGTCAGTCGTCATCTGGAGGCAGGCGAGGTGCGGCGGGTGATCCACGTGCCCGGGAGGTTGCTCAATGTCGTGGTTGGCTAAGAGCCTGGGACGTAGAGGTAGCGTGACGGGAGGCTGCGCCGTAGAAAACGGCGCTGATCGAGGCTGGCGCTTTGTTGGGGTTGTCTGGAACGCGGGTTGCGGTGGCTTTGGCCAGTTCCGCTGCGTGCGCGCCTTCGGCACGCTTTGGAGGGCGGGACGCCCTCCGTCCAGAGAGGCCCTCGCATGGCAAGGGCTGTTGCTTCGGTGTTTGCCGGCGGGCTTTGTTCAACGAGGGCTACGACGCAAGGTCACAGGGAGGTGGGGGCTGGCGGCGCTTCTTGCGGCCCTCGCATTCGCAACAGCCGCGGCGAACGACGCCGGTCGTGACGACGCGCCCTCGCCGAAGCCCTCCGCCAGCCTGTATCTTGCCAATCCCTACGGTTTCTCCGAACAGCAGCGCGAGGGACCGCTCAAGGCGCTGGTGGCCGAACTCGAACGCATGGGGGTGGAGGTTTGGGAACCGTTCGCCCGCAACAATCAGGTGGATCGCACAACGCCCGGTTGGGCCTACCAGATCGGCCAGGCAGACCTCCGCGACGTTCGGGACGCAGACGGCATTTTCGCCGTCGTCAACGGCTGCCCTCCCGACGAAGGCGTCATGGTGGAACTAGGCATGGCCATCGCCTGGCAAAAGCCGGTGTTCCTCTTCCGCGACGATTTCCGCCGCTGCACCGACAGCGAAGGCTATCCCCTCAACCTCATGCTCTTCACGGGCCTCCCCGAAGCAACCTGGCGAGAGCACTGGTATTCATCCATCCACGAACTCGCCGACCCGGGCAAGGCACTCGCCGAGTGGCTTGAGGGCCGGCGCACCGTAGCGGCACCGACCGCCACCGACTAGCCACACACCTCGCGGAGGAACTCGGCCATGCAAATGCGGACACTAACGACGCTCGCGGCGCTCGCAATCGCGGCAACTGGCTGCGAGCCCAGCGGGATGCCCGAAGAGGCATCCGAGCCGGCCACCGTCGCTGCCGAAGTCGCCGTCACGGGCGGTGTCGTTCGCGGCGTGCTCGGCGAAGACGGCCTCAAGCAATACCACGACATCCCCTTTGCGGCGCCTCCCGTCGGCGAACGGCGTTGGGCGCCTCCCGGGCCTGTGCAACCCTGGGAGGGCGTGCGCGATGCTGCCGCGCCGGGACCGGCCTGCGTGCAGCAAGGCGAGCAAGGCGGCTTCTACGATGCGGCCACGGCGGTCGCGACGATGGACGAGGATTGCCTGACCCTCAGCGTGTGGACGCGCGCGCAACACGTTGACGAGCGACTGCCGACGATGGTGTGGATCCACGGCGGCGGCTTGACCGTGGGTTCCGGCGACGCCTACCCCGGCGAGCTACTCACCGCGAAGGGCGTGGTCCTCGTGACCGTCAACTATCGCCTCGGTCCCTTCGGCTTCCTGGCGCTGGCCGACCTCACGGCCGAAAACGCGAACGGCGCCTCCGGCAACCAGGGCCTCCAAGACCAGATCACCGCCCTCGAGTGGGTGCGGGACAACATCGCGGGCTTCGGCGGCGACCCCGGCAACGTCACCATCTTCGGCGAATCCGCCGGCTCGATGAGCGTGTCGATCTTGCAAGCAAGTCCCCCCGCAAGAGGGCTGTTTCACCGCATCATCGGCCAGAGCGGCGGCCTGTTCGGGCCCATGACCTTCCGCGACCGTTCATCCGTCAATGGCGACCCGGCAGAAGCAATCGGCGCGAGTTTCGCTGCAGCGCTTGCCGGCGAGGGAGGAGATACGTCCCTCGAGGCCCTGAGAGCGCTCTCCGCCGAACACGTCCTCGCCACCTATCTCGCGAACCCCACGCTCCTCAGCGCCCTCGCCATCGTTGACGGCGACGTGCTCGAGGACGAGGTCGAAGCGGTGTTCGAGGCCGGCCAACAGGCCAACGTTCCGGTTCTGATCGGCTCGAACGCCGACGAGGGAACGGCGCTCATGCCTTACATGGCGGGCGGCTTCGGCGAGGGCGCAGCCGGATTCGCAGCCTACGTCGAGACGACCCTCGCGGAAGTGAAGGACGAAGTCGGCGAACACTATCCCGCTGGCGATGACCAGCAAGCGACCGCATCCTGGATGGATCTCTTCGGCGACGCTCTGTTCACCTATCCGATGCGAGTCTGGGCCCGCGCCATGGCAACCGTTCCGAGCGACGCCTATCTCTATTGGTTCACGTGGGCGCCCCCGATCGAGGAAAGCGAGCGCTACGGCGCCTTCCACGCCGCGGAAATCGGCTACGTCTTCGGCAACCTGGAGCTTTTCGGCGCCACCCCCACCGACGCCGACCGCGCCCTTTCCGAACGCATGGCAACGATCTGGACTCAGTTCGCCCGCACCGGCAATCCAAACGGCGAGGGCTTGCCCGAATGGCCCGCCTACACCCGAGAGAACAAGGCCTACATGGAGTTCGGCGAAACCGTCGGCGCCAAAACCGGGCTGCGCCTCGCCAAAATGGACCTCATCGAACGCGCCTGGACCAAGCGGCGGGAGAACGCGCAGGCCGCGACCGACGCAACGGCAGAACCGTAGGCGGCGCCGCTGGAGGAAGCCTCGAACCGGTCGTCTTGAGGGCGGGGCACCCGCTAGGCGCCCGCCCGCCGCCACGCCCGCACGGGCGCCCACGCACAACGTCTCGGGGGCCTCCGCGGCAGCGAGCTTGCGACCCTGCACATTTGGGGTGTACGGTGGACACCCCTTTTGGGCAGGAGCGTGGCGTGGAATCCCTTCGACCGATCATCAGCATCTACCTGCTCGTCGTCGGTGCCTTGGTGGCACTGCAAATGGTGTTCGACTCGTTCTACCTCGGCAGCGCCGACGCAATCTGGTCCTATCTCGATTGGCCCATCAGCCTCGCGATGCTGCTCGCGATGGCAGCCAGCACCCGCAGGCTCACCCTCGCCGGAGCCGGCGATGCAAGCACGAGGCTCGAGTTCGTCGGCGTCGCATTCGTGACCGTGGTGTGGTTCGACGCTTGGTTCAGAAAGCTAACCGGCGGAGCAGTCAGCCTCTCCACATGGCTGTTCGTCGACGGGTTACTGGTGGCGGCAATGCTAGGCGTCGGCTTGCGTCTACGAGCAGGTGGTCAACGCTCACCGGAGTAGGGGCCACCTAGGGCTACGCCGGGGTCGTGATTGACCCGTGTCTCGACGGGATCTACCTCCTGATGCCCACGAAACGCATTGGGACTGGACGATCAAATGGGGGCGCGCACTACACCCGTTTCTGGAAGTTCGTGGCGCCCCAGCCGACTCCCGTCTGGGAAATCTCACCATTGAGAACCCCGCTCGCATCTGACGAAAGATGCGCGCGTGTGCCCTCCGCTAGTTGGATCGCTCTCGCCATAGCGCCAAGCCCATCCCGAGGCAGAGGAGCGGCAAGGCCGCGTCGATGAGTGCCCAGATCACCGACATTGCGCTTGCGCCGACTGCGGTGTACGACGGTGTCAGGTAGTTGAACCAGTTGAAGAAAAACAGGATTCCGATGAACAGGAAGCCGTATAGCAAGGCGTTGGCTGCGATGTAGGCCCTGGTCACCGGGGCATCGTCGCCTTCGGCGTCCAGTGCCATCTTGCGCCGGTAGCCGAGAATCATCCCGGTGATGATTGCGAAGGCCATGAGGGGGTTGATGTAGGTCCAGAGCGGGCTGTAGGGACTGTCTTCACCGGAGACGTGATAGAGCGGCTCCACTACCGTGTGGACGGCGACTACGAGGCCGATGGCGACGAACAAGGCTCCGATGATTCGCATGGACATGGTGGCTCTCTCCACTTCCAGAGCGAGAGCGGAATCCTACTCCCGAACGCCCGTGGGCCCGCAAGGAGCGAATCAGCACGGGCGGTAGGACCGGTTGCCCAGTCCCCCTTGCGATAGGATGGACGCGCTAGTCGCGGGGGACACCATGCCAGAGGCTGGAGCGGGGCGCGTTGGGCGGGTCCGGATTGCGCTGTATGGGGCGGCAAACCTGCCGACGTCGGTGGTGGGGTTGCCGATTGCGCTCTATGTGCCGGCCTTCTATTCGCAGAATCTCGGCCTCTCGCTGGCCGCGGTGGGGGCGCTCCTCGCGCTGTCGCGGCTCACCGATGTCGTCACCGACCCGCTCATCGGCATTCTTTCGGATCGGTGGCGGACGCCGTTTGGGCGGCGCAAGCCGTGGATGGTGGCGGGCACGCCGCTGATGGTGCTGTCGCTGTGGATGCTGTTCGTGCCGGACAGCGCGGTTTCCATTGCAGTGTGGAGTGCGCTCGGGGGCAGCGGTGTCGACAACCTGTATCTGTTCGTATGGATCAGCGCGCTCTATCTCTCGTTCACTCTGGTCGATCTGCCGTACCGGGCTTGGGGGGCGGAGCTTTCGCCGGACTACGATGAGCGATCCCGGGTCACCGGCTGGCGCGAGGCGTTCGGCTATGGCGGCACGATGATGTCGCTCATCATTCCACTCGCGATTGCCTTTGGCCTGGCGCGTCCGGGTGCGGAGAACGCGCTTTATGGCGTCGCCTTTGCCGTGCTGGTGCTGATGCCGCTCCTGACCTTCCCGGCGATTGCATTCGTGCGCGAACCGCCGATCCGGGGCGTGACGACGCCGCACGTCACCTGGGCACGGGGGCTCAAGATCGTTTGGGGGAACGGGCCGTTTCGGCGGCTGGTGATCTGCCTCACGTTCTTCGCCACCGGCATCAGCATGACGGCCTCGATGTCATTCTTCTTTGTCCAGCGGGTGATGGAACAGGCTTTCGACCGCTATGCGATCTTCGTGCTCGCCTACTACATCTCGAGCACCGTCGCGATTCCGGTCTGGTTCCACATCTCGAAAAAACTCGGCAAGCACCGCACGGTCGTCCTCGGAATCGCCTGGCTGTCGCTTTGGAGCTCCTTCATTCCCTTGCTGGGGCCAGACGACTTCGCGCTCTTCTTCGTCATCATGCTGCTGAAGGGCTCCGCCATAGGTGCCCTCGTGTTCCTGCCCACCTCGATGGCTGCTGACATCGTCGACCTCGACACCCTGCGCACCCGCGAGCAGCGCACGGGGCTGTATTTCTCGCTCTGGGGGATGGTGAACAAGGGGGCGACGGCGCTCGGCGTCTTCATCGCCACCGCCGGCGCCGCCTACATGGGCTTCGACCCGCAGAGCGAGGCCAACGACGCCACCGCCAAGATGTCCGTCGCCCTCCTCTATTCGATCATCCCGGCGATCATCGCCTGCATCGCGCTGCCGCTCTTGTGGCGCTATCCGCTGAACCGCGACCGCCAGGAGCGCATGCGCGGTTTCATCGAACGGCGCGACGCCCGCATGCGCGAGGTGGCTGAAACGGGCACCAACGCGTGATGCCGCTGCGCCTTGGCATGACCGCTCTGAGCGCCCTGCTGGCGACTCTGCCCGGCTGCGGGTTTCAGCTTCGGAACTGGGACATCTCCTCGGCATTCGCAAGTGCGTCGGTGGTCGCGGGCGAGGGAGTCACTTTGGATGACGCGCTGGTGCGCGCGCTTGGGTATTCCGGGGTGGAGGTGGTGGCCGAAGGAAGCGATGTGGTGCTTCGGCTGTCGCAGGAGCGGGAAGAGCGCCGCAGCGCCGCCGTCACGGCGGCGGGGCGAGTGGCGGAAGTGGAGCTGGCGCTGGAGGTAATGTTCTCCGTGCACGATGCGGCCGGGACGGAACTCGCGCCGGAGCGCAGCCTGCGAGCTTCGCGGGTGCAGCGCATTGACGTGGACAACATCGTCGGCAGCAGCGAGGAAGAGGCATTGCTGCGCGACGAAATGCGCCAGGAACTCGCCTCGCGCATGGTGCGGAGTCTCGCCATGCTGGCGACAGCGCATGTCGTGGCCGAGGCGACCGACGCAGCCACGCCTGCAGGCGAGTCGCCAGCCCTGTCAAGCAGCGGGAACCGCTGATGCAGATCAAGTCGAACCAGTTGCAGCGGCACCTCGATGCCGGGCGTTTCGCGCCCGTCTATCTGGTTTCGGGCGACGAGCCCTTGCTGGTGGAGGAAGCCTGCGCCAGCATCGTCGCCGCGGCCGAGGCGAATGGCTTCTCCGACCGCAAGCGGTTCGACCTTGCGGTTGATGGAAGCCTTGAGGAGGCGCTGGCCGGCGCCGCAAATCTATCGCTCTTCGCCAGCAAGCGCATGCTCGACATCCGCCTGCCGGCCAAGGGGCTCGATCGCAAGGGCAGCGACACCATCCGCCGCTATCTGGGCTCGCCGCCGCCCTCGACGATGCTGCTGTGTCGGGCGGTGGGGCTCGATTGGCGCACGAAATCCTCGGCTTGGCATCGCGCCGTCGACAAGGCCGGGGCCGTGGTGCAGGTGTGGCCGGTGGGTGCGCGGGAGCTGCCACGCTGGCTGGACCAGCGCTGCCGCGCCAGTGGCCTGCAACTCGACCGCGAAGCGATCAGCATCCTCGCAGAGCGGGTGGAGGGCAACCTGCTGGCGGCGGCGCAGGAGATCGAGAAGCTCCGCCTGTCTGGCCGCAAGGGCACCATTGGTGCGGACGAGATGCGCGACGCGGTGGGCGACTCGGCCCATTTCGACACGTTCCAGATGATCGACACGGCATTCGCCGGCCAGGGCGCCCGGGCCTGTCGCATGGCACGGGTGCTGCGGCAGGACGGCATTCCCATCTTCATGGTCATGGGCGCACTCGTGAATCAACTGCGCCGAGCGCGCGAAGTGGCCGCGGGTGGGTCGCCGAGGATGCCGAGAAACCGCGCGCAGCAGGTGAAGCGCGCCGTACAACGCTTGGGCGCCGACCGCATCGACGCCCTGCTCCGCGCCGCCGCAGTGCTGGACTTGCAGTCAAAGGGCATGTTGCGCGGGGACGCTTGGCAGTCGCTGGAGCGGATGGTGGTGGCGATTGCCGGCGGAGACGGCGACGGGCTGGAAGAACGGGCGGATTACCTTCGGGCGGAGCCCTAGAGGCGCATCGGCCGATACACGCTGTGAGGAGTCGACCGGATATCTGGTAGTAGGATGGTTGCCGGTGCCACCCCGGCAAGCGACAGGCAGCGAGGCCCTCATGAAATTCGGCGACTTCCGCAACACCGGCGTTCTCAACCCCACGTTCCAGCGCATTCAGGAACTGGGGCTTGGCGAGAACGTCGTCGAGCTCGATACCTACGGCTTCACGGTCGTGCCGCCGGACAAGGTGGCGGAACCGGCGTTCTTTGAGCGGATTCGCGCCACCGTGCTGCGGCTTTGCAAGGAGCGTACCGGTGTCGAGTTCGCCCTCGACAGCAATGGCGCGATGGGGCATTACAAGGCGCAGCCGCAAACGGATGGGCAGTTCCTGCTGTTTTACCTCCTGATGGCGGATCGGGTGTTCGAGGAATGGGTGCTGAACCCCACGCTCTACACCCTGATCGACTACCTCATGCACGGCCAGCAACAGCTCTCCAGCCTCACCTCCTTTGTCAAGTGGAAAGGCGAGCGAGAGGGTCTCGGATTGCACAGCGACAGTCCGCCGGACCGAGACGGACGCCTGCCAGCATGCTCCGACGTGGCCAACGCGGCCTATTGCCTCACCGACTACACCTTGGAGAACGGCGCCATCGCCATGGTGCCAGGCAGCCACACCCGCTGCCGCCAACCCGGCGCTTCAGAAGGCGAGAAGGAGGCCATCCCGGTGGAAGCCGAGGCCGGATCGCTCATCGTCTGGCACGGCAACACCTGGCACGGCGCATTCGAGAAAAAGACAGATGGCCTGCGCCTCAACGTGACGAGCTACCACTGCCACAAGCGCCTGAAGACCCAGGAGGCGTATCAATGGCGCGTGACGCAAGAGATGCTGGACCGCAACCCGCCGGAGTTCGCCCGTCTCGTAGCCGCCGACGACACGATGGGCTGGGACGAGAGCGGCCCGGACTACAGTCGCACGATGAAGTACGCGTCGGAGGAAACGAAGAAGCTGTTCGCGCGCCGCGGCCGAAAGGCGCGAGAGGAAGAAGCGGCTTAAGGGCGGAGGCCCTGATCCGTCGACGTTGACGAGGCCCTTGCCCGGAAGTACTAGTAGGTGCTTCGGCTACTGGTCGACACCCGATGTGCCCATCTACGTCGCGCTAGGAGGCTGCGCCGTAGAAAAACGGCGCTGGCACGAAAGGGGAGTGACAGGAGCGGCTTCGTTCGGAAATGGTGGCGTACGGGCGTTGGGTCGGCGCCCCCCTCCGAGAAAAGCGCGGACGCTTTTCTCGACTCCCCCTCGAGGGGGGAGTGACAGGAAGGCCCCCCCAACAACGGTCGTGGCGTGCACTTTCCTGTCACTCCCCCCTCGAGGGGGAGTCGAGAAACGGCGTTCCTCGCCGTTTCTCGGAGGGGGGGCGCCGCGGGGACTACGAAGCCGCTACCGTCATCCCATCCACCAGCAGGGAGCCGACGTGGATGGTGCCGCGGCGGTCCACGTCGTCGCCGGCGGCGACGATGTTGCGGTACACGTCGGCGAGGTTGGCGGCGATGGTCACTTCGTCCACGGCGTGGGCGGGTTCGCCGTTTTCGATCCAGATGCCGGAGGCGCCGCGGGAGTAGTCGCCGGTGACGCGGTTGACGCCCTGCCCCATGAGGTGGGTGACCATGAGGCCGGTGCCCACCTCGCGCATCAGGTTGGAGGCCGGTTTGCGCTCGGTTTGCACTTCGAGGTTGAAGACGCCCCCGGCGTTGCCGGTGGTGACCATGTCGAGGCGCTTTGCCGCGTAGTTGCCAAGCACGTAGCTCGCCACCACACCGTTCTCAACGAAGGCCTTGGCCCGCGTTGCGACGCCGTCGCCGTCGAAGGGCGTGCTGGCGATGCCGCGCGGTAGGTGCGGATTCTCCACCAGCGACATCGAACTCGGCATCACCTGCTTGCCGAGGGAGTCGAGCAGCCACGATGCCTTGCGGTAGAGGGCGCCGCCGCTGATGGCGCCGATGAGGTGGCCGATCAGGCTGGAGGCCATCTGCGGATCGAACAGCACCGGATACTGGCCTGTCGCCACCGGTCGCACGCCAAGCCGGGCCACGGCACGCTCCGCCGCTCTGCGCCCCACCGCCTTGTGGTCGTCCAAGGCATCGGCGACACGCCCCATCGTGTACCAATAGTCGTTCTGCATCCGCGAGCCTTCCTCGGCGATGACGCTCACCGAGACGCTGTGGCGCGTGCCCTGCAAGGCTTCGACGAAATCGTGGCTGTTGCCGTAGACCGAGCAACTGCGGTGGCTGGCGACCTCCGCGCCTTCCGAGTTGGTGATGCGGGCGTCGTGGTCGAATGCGGCCGCCTCCGTTTCGAGTGCGAAGCGCTCCGCTTCCGGCACGTCGAGGGGCCACGGGTGGTACAGATCGAGTTCCGGCAGCTCTCGCGCCATGAGTTCTGCCTCGGCGAGGCCGTTGCAGGGATCCTCTTCGGTGAACCGAGCAATGTTCAGAGCCGCCCGCACGGTACCCTGGACGGCGTCCTCGCTGGCATCGGAGGTGGATGCGCTGCCCTTGCGCTGGCCATCGAAAACCGTGATGCCGAAGCCGCGATCGTGGGTGAACTCCACGGTTTCGAGCTCGCGGTTGCGCACCTTCACGGCGAGCCCGGCGTCATCGGTGACGGACACTTCCGCCGCGGTTGCACCCTGGCGCTTCGCCTCGCCGAGAATTCGCCCCACCAGTTCCTTGAGCTCGCCCTCGAGCCCTGCCATGTCGATGGCTTCCATCGCTGCCGTTCCTTTATCGCGGTGAGAGTTGCCGGCGGGTCGTGCGTCAGGCGGCGGTGCCACCCACCGTCAGTTCGTCGATCTTGAGGGTCGGCTGGCCGACGCCCACCGGGACGCCCTGGCCTTCCTTGCCGCATACGCCGATGCCGGCGTCGAGTTCGAGGTCGTTGCCCACCATGGACACCCTGTGCATGGCGTCCGGGCCGTTGCCGATCAGGGTGGCGCCACGAATCGGCGCCGTCACCTTGCCATTCTCGATCAGGTACGCCTCGGTGGCCGAGAACACGAACTGGCCGTTGGTAATGTCCACCTGGCCGCCGGCGAAGCTCACGGCATAAACGCCGCGATCGACGCTGGCGAGAATCTCCTCCGGCTCGCTCTCGCCGGCGAGCAGGAAGGTATTGGTCATGCGCGGCATGGGCAGATGGGCATAGGATTGGCGGCGGGCGTTGCCGGTGCTGGCAACGCCCATCAGGCGGGCGTTCATCTTGTCCTGCATGTAGCCGCGCAGCACGCCGTCTTCGATCAGCACCGTACGCTCGCCGGGGGTGCCTTCGTCGTCCACGGTGAGGGAGCCGCGCCGGTCTGCCAGCGTCGCATCGTCCACCACCGTGCACAGCGTCGACGCCACGGTCTCACCCATGCGCCCGGCATAGGCGGACGTGCCCTTGCGGTTGAAGTCGCCTTCGAGGCCGTGGCCGACGGCTTCGTGCAGCAGCACGCCGGGCCAACCGGGCCCGAGCACGACGGGCATGGCCCCGGCCGGCGCATCCACCGCATCCAAGTTGACCAGCGCAGCACGCACGGCCTCCCGGGCGTAGCCTTCGGCGGCGTCGGTGTCGAACAGCCACGCGGCATCGATGCGCCCGCCGCCGCCGCTCACGCCCCGCTCGCGGCGACCATCGCGTTCGGCGATGACCTCGATGGAGAAGCGCGCCATGGGACGCACATCGGCGCTCAGGGTGCCATCGGTGGCGACGACAAGGTTGATGTCCTGATTGAGCGCCACCGTGACGTGGACTTCCCGAACCGCCGGATCAAGGCTCCGGGCGAACGAATCGATGCGGGAAAGCAATGCAACCTTGTCCGTCTCGCCAGCGGAAGCAAGCGGGTCCACCGCTCCGTAGCGGGGCGCCGGCGTCCCGGGCGACACGGGTCCGGCGATGGCGTTGCCGCCGCTGCGCGCAATGCTGCGCGCGGCATCGGTGGCTTCGGCGAGCCGCGGCAGCGCAATGTCGTTCACGTACGCGAACCCGGTGCGTTCGCCGCTGACGGCACGCACCCCGACGCCGCGGTCGACGTGATAGGCGCCGTCCTTGACGCGACCGTCTTCGAGCGACCAGCTCTCGTTTCGGCTGACCTGGAAGAACAGCTCGCCGGTGTCGATCTGCTTTGAGGTGAGCCGCCCAAGCAGACGATCCACGTCGCCATCGCCGATCTCCCCAGCATCCAGCAATGCCTTGCGGGCACTCTCGATCGGGTTCGTCACGTTCACTCCTTGGGCCGTTCGAGCCCGGAATTATCCATGAATGCCCCCTTTGCGGACGACGATCCACTCATGTGCTAGCAGTTCGCGCCAGCGAACTGCCGACGCGCCCGCAAGGGCGTGCTAGCGGGCTGAGGTTTCCATTAAAGCATCGACGGGTGCAGACATCGGTTCCTCAGTGGCTTCGGGCGCGGCGGTGCCTTCGATGTCCTCGGCGAATATGGAGACGAAATCCACTTCCGGCTCGTCGTAGGTGCCGCCGATGCGGTACTTGCCGCTGGTGAGTCGGCTGAGCGGCTCGCGCAGAAGCTGGCCGCCAACCAGCACGCCCACCGCACCGGCAGGGTTCGCGAGGGCGATGAAGGCTGCATACCAAGGCAGGCTTTGGTGCAAGGGGAGCGTGACGATCATCTCGTTGTCGAGCTCGCCGGTGTCGAGATCGACCGTGCCGTTGATGCGAAAGCTCGAACCCGTGCCGGCGATGCTCGCTGGCTCCTCGAAGCGGGCAAGCCCGTCGTCGAGGGCGAGCTGCATGCGCACCTCGTCGAAGCCGATGCCCTCGCCGAAGACGTCCGAGAAGTCGAGGTTGAGGCGCTTGGCAATGGTCCAGAAGTTGACCAGGCTCATGATGCGCGTGGCACCGGAACCGGTATCGACATCCACGAAGCGGCCGCTGTCGAGATCGAGCCTGGCGTCTCCGGAAAGGTGGGCGAGATTGAACATGAGCGGCGAGCCGGGCCACGACAGCCGCCCCTGCATGGCGAACGACTCGCTCTCAACGCTCGGCGCGAAGTCCCACTGCGGCAGCACCTCGGCGACATTGCCGGCGCCAACGACCCCGACGAACTCCGTCGTGTTGCTCGCCCGCGACCAATGCAGCGGCTCCGTCACTTCCACCTCGAGGCCCCGCACCTCGGCCGAGAGGTCCACCAGCGAAACACCCTCGGCGCTGCTGCGCAGGTTGAAGCGCCAACTGCCGTAGTCGTCCTCTCCCACGTGGACGCTTTGGATGTTGACATCGGCATCTGGCAGGTCGTCCATGACGGCCACCGTGAGCGGGTCGGATTCGTCCTCCTCTTCGCCGGCCGGCAGACGAATCGATGCCAGGTTCACTTGCCAGGGGGCATTGCCGGTGCGAGCAAAGGTCCCCTCTGCCTCATCCGACCGCAGCGTGAACGTCGACTCGCTGCCGATGGTTTGGCCGGAAACCACCACGTCGTCGAGCGCGAACTGGCCGAGGTCCAGCCGCGCAAGACGCAGTTCCCTCGCCTCCCAGTCCGGCAGCGCGGCAATCGCCTCCGCCGCGAAGGGCACGGCCCCCAGTGAGCCTTGAAGGATGACGCGGTCGGCGGTGGCGTCCACGATGGGTGCCGGGGCGCCTATGCCCAGCGCGCCACGCAGCAGTCCGTCGTCGACGACATGCAGCCAGCCAGAGAGGGCAAGATCGTCGCCGCCGGCCGTGGCCGTGGATGCTGCCTCACCGGCCGCTTCGCTCGCCGCGGGGTCATTCGCATAGCGCAAGTTGACGGCGCGGTAGCCGTCGAGGAGTTGTGCAGTCAAATGCAGTTCCCGCGCCGTCTCCGCTGACTTGCCAAGCGGCGCGGGCAAGTCCAGCGCAACGCCCTTAAGGTCGCTCCGCACCGTCAGTTCGGGTGCCCTGCCAGCCTCGGGGAAGGCGGTGAACGTGGCATCGAAGCCGAACTCGCCCACCACGACCGGCGGCGGCTCGACTTCGAGCAGTGCCGCCGCATCTCGAACGGTGGCTGCGCCCCGCACGTCGAAGCGGATGGCGTGGTCGCCCCCATCGCCTTCGGTCTCGCTGGCGACGACCATCGTCACCGGCTTGCCGAACAGCTCTCCCGCAAGGCCGTCGGCGCGGGCAACATCGGGCAGACGCAGCGAGACATGCCCCACCATGTCATCGAAGGCAAGGCCAAGGCTGCCAAGGTTGACGTCCGTGCCCATGAGGTCCAGCTCGATGTCCAAGGCTTGTTCGATCGGCGAGGAACCTGGCACTGGCTCACCGAGCGGTATGGCGAGCGAGGCCATTACGGCGACGTTGCCGGTCGCGCTCCACTCGTCGTGCAGGAAGTCAGGGCGGTGCCGCTCCGGCATGGCGCGCAGGAACGCGAGCAGTTCGTCGGCGTCGTGCTCGGCGGCGAAACGAACCCGGACGAGGTCGCCCGACGCAGGCACGCGTACATCCGCCGACTTCAGCCGCGCACCGAACACCGTCGCATCGCCCTGCACCACGACGCCGCCCGGCGTGATGGTGACGCGTCCATCGAAGTCTCGCGCTTCGGGCCATTCCGGGTCATACGCGACGGTCGCGTCCTGCACGCCCGCCCGTAGTTCAAACCGACGCGAGAGCAAGCCGTGAACCGGTCGGGCACGGCTGTGCCACAGCAACCGGCCATTGTGCAGCACGCCGCCACCGACGGCGCTCCGCAGCCAGCTGCGTGTCGCCGCTGGCAGCTTGCGAGGGATGTAGGAGAAGGCCGATGCCACATCGGCGCGATCGATGACTCCTTCAATCAGCACCCGCGTCTCGCCCTCGCTGCCATCGTGGGCAAGGGCAAAGCCACCCCGGGCCTGCACATCGGCGGTGGCGGCTTCGATGCCCGATCCGCGCAAATGCAGATGGCCGCCTCTCACCCAAAAGGTGAGTTCGCCCACCGCGCGCTGCAGGCGCCAGGAGCCCGCAAAATGGTCCGTGAAGCCGATTTCGAGGCCGTCGTGCGCTCGCACCGCGACACGCGCCACGCCCTTTTCCACGACGCCGACTAGGCGGCCGTCCGCGCCAGCCACCGCTGGTGCACCACGGTAGCCCGCCAAATGCACGTCCTCCGCCTGCGCCATCCAGGCGACGTTGCCGTCGGCGCTCAAGCGAGCTCGCACCGCGCGCAGGCGCCCCGTGGGTGCGGGTCCCCGCAGCCATGCCGCAGCAGCGTGCGGGCCGAGGACCAGTGCACCCATGCGCGCCAACTCGGCAAGGTTCAGTTCCGGGCTCCAGATGTCGATTCCGTCTCCATCGATGGCAAAGCCACCGCCAAGCCCAATCGACTCGTTGCCGACAGTCATGCGCAGCTGATCGATGCGGCCCCGCCGGTGCTCGCCTTCGCCTCCGGCAACGCTCCACGCCGACAGTTGCGCGGTTAGGTCCACGGCCCCACCGGGGGTTTGCGCGTCGTTCACATCGAGGCGAAAGCGCGCCTGCCCCGAGCCCTCGTCCCGGCGCCAGGTGCCGATGGCGTTGATCTCGGCGCCACCCGCCAGCGGCAGTGCCTTGGTGGCCAAGCGGGAGGCGATCAGGCGTCCGTGGCCATCACCGCCGCTCCTCACCTCCCCCTCCAGCAGCAGGCCGCAACTGTCGCAGGCACCCGGCGGGGTCAGGGTCAACGACAGCAGGTGGCGGTTGTTGTAGTTGCTGCCGAGCCAGGCGAGCCGCCCGAGTTCCTGCACCTCCTGTGCCTCGAACATGCGCAGGCGCAACGTCACCTTGACCGCGTCGCTGTACGCCGCAAGGGTGGCAAAGTCGAAGTCCAGCGGCTGCGTCACTCCCCGCAAGCGCCAGCCCTGCCCGTGCCGTTCGAAATCGATGGTGCCGTCCGCCACCGCAAGGTGACGCGCAACGACGCGGTTTCGCCAAAGGCTCTCCAGGATATCTAGCTCGAAGCGCACGTCGTGGAGTTCGCCTGACGCAAGGCGAAGGTGGCGCACCGCAAAGCCCGGGTTGATGCCGTGCCATCGCCCTTCGATGCCGTGCACCTCGGCACCGACGTCTTCGAGCCAGGCGTTGAGTTCCGGCTCGAAGGCCGGCAGCAAGGACACGGCGGCGCGGCCTGCAAGCTGCGTCAGCGCCAACAACACGGCCACCGCCGTAGCCGTGGCGACAATGGGCGCCAGCGTCCACTTCATGGTGCCGCCCCGCCGACGGCGGCGTCGGTGCGCCTTCGGCCCTTGCCGTGACAGACCGGACAACGCCGTTCAAGCTGCTCGGCAAGGCTGGGCCCCCGGCGGCGGCGACTAAGCTCGACCAATCCCAAGGGCGACATGCCCGAGACGCGAGTCGCGGCAGGGTCGTCTGCCAAGCCCGCGCGCAATGCGTCCAGCACCTCTCGCCGGTGCCTGCGGCTCGGCATCTCGACGAAGTCGATGACGACGATGCCGCCGACGTTGCGCCGGCGCAGCTCGCGCGACAAGGCCTCGGCCGCCTCGCGATTGACGCGCGCCACATCGTCATCGCCGGCCACGGCAAAGGCGCCGGAGTTGACGTCCACCGTGGTCATCGCCTCGGTGGCTTCGATGACGATATGACCGCCGCAGGGCAGCGCCACACGGGGTTCGAGCGCCGCGTCGATGGCGCGCTCCACGGCGGCGGCCTCGAACAGCGGCCGCGGACCCTCATGCAGGGAAAGGCGGGAGGCGAGTTCCGGGGCGTGTTGACGCATGTAACGTTGGATTTGCCCAAACGTGCTTGGTTCGTTCACCGTCACTGCACCTTCGTTCGGCGCCAGATCGCGCACCGCCCGCAGCGGCAGGGGCAGATCTTGATGCAGCACCTCGCCGACGCGGACACGCCCTCGCGCCTCCTCCACGTCAGCCCAGAGCGACAGCAGATGCCCGAGTTCCGCCTCGATGGCGTCCCCTCGTGCGCCCAGGGCGGCACTGCGGATGATGCAGCCGTGGGGCGTGCCGAGAGACTCGCGTGCCCTTTGCGTCAAGGCCCTGAGGCGTCGCTGCTCGTCGGCGTCCCCGATGCGCTGCGAAATTGCCAGCCGGTCCTGACCCGGAAGAAGCGCCAAGCACCGCCCTGGCAGGGTCGGCCGCATGGACAGACGCGCGCCCTTGTCCCGCACGGGGTCGCGGATGACCTGCACCAGCACGTACTCGCCGACGTGCAGCGCATCGGCAATAGCGCGGCCCGCCATTGGCGTCTCGCGCGCGTGCAGCATGCCGGGCCGTTCGAGCCCGAGTTCCACAAACGCAGCCTTGAGGCCTGGAACCACCCGCCGCACGCGGCCGCGGCGAATGCTGCCGACGAGGCTCGCCGCGTCGGCTCGCTCGATCTGCACCTCGACGACCGCTTCGCCCAGCCCGTCTCGACCATCGGGGGCTCCATGCAGGAGCGCGACCCGCGCGTCACACCCGCGGTCCTCGATCAAGAGCCGTCCGGTCACTCGTCGCGGCCCTGCAACTGACGAGCGCGTCGGCAGTTGCTTCGCAACTGCTTGCCCGCGGGTTCGCGTGCGCTCACGACTCCAGCTTCGAGCCCGCGCCGTTTCTGCGGCGCTGCCTCCTGGGGCCGCGAAAACGCCAGGTTTCCACGCCGATCTCTGTGAGCAGGCGTTCGAGTTCGTCGAGCGGCAGTCCGATGACGGCGCTCGGGCTGCCTTCGATGGCGCGCACGAAGATTGCGCCCAGTCCTTGCAGGCCGTAGCCACCGGCCTTGTCGCGCGGCTCGCCGGTAGCCCAGTAGGCTGCCATCTCGGGTTCGGGCACGTCGCGCAATGTCACGCCAGCTTCCGCCAAAGCTGTTCGGGAACGTCCCCCGGCAACCACCGCGACGCCGGTGAGCACCCGATGGCGCCGGCCGGCGAGGGTGCGGAACATTGCGAGGAAGTTGTCCCGATCGGTCGGCTTGCCAAAGACATCGCCACTCGGCGACACGACGACGGTGTCGGCGCCCACCACCACGACCCGACGATCGTCCTGGCCGGAGCACGCAGCCTTGCCGGCCACCGCACGGGCCTTGCCGAGCGCGAGCCGCAGCACGAGATCGCAGGGGGTCTCCCCGGGATGCGGCGTTTCGTCAATGTCCGCCGGCGAGATGCGAAAGTCGAATCCCGCCTGCCGCATCAGGTCTCGCCGGCGGGCCGAGGCGGAGGCAAGCACAATGCGCGTCTTCATCGCACAGGGAACCGTCGTCGCAAGGCCGCAAGCGCCAGCGCCAAGAGCGGGAACAGCAGCGCGGTGACGCCAGGCGCGGCGAGGAACCAGAACGACGGCGTGGTGCCGAGCGCAAGCACCCGCGCCACCTCGCGCACGAGGGCCGCCAAGAGCAGGACCCCCAAGGCGACCCCGGCCCGCTGCAGCGCCGAGTAGAGACGAATGCGCTCGTGCAGGACCTGGCCGCTGAAAACGGCCCCTGCCATGCAGGCGCCGTTGAGGCCCAGCGGGTCGCCAACGAGGACATCGACCACGAAGCCAAGCAGCCACGCCTCGACCAGTCCCGTCCGTTCGGAGGCGGCAAAGCTCCAATAGAACAGCACGGCGATGATCCAGTCGGGGCGGAGGTGGCCGATCCAGTCCGGAACCGAGGCGGGAAGATGCACCACGCTCGCCAGCATGGCGGCAAGCAACGTCGCGAAGATCAGCCAGCCCCCGCGGCGAGGGTTCATGCGTCGCCCTCGCGCACCACCAGCACGTGGCGGGAACGGTCGAGGGCCGCGCTCGGCATCGCCTCCACCCGGGCGAAATCGTCGCCAGGATCGCGCACCACCGACTGCACCACGCCCACTGGGTAGCCGAACGGAAAGCGTCCGCCGAGACCGGAACTCACGAGCAGGTCGCCCGGAACGATGTCGGACGCTATGGGCACGCTCTCGAGCGTCAGGCGGTCGAACGCGCCGGTGCCGGCGGCGATGGAGCGCAGGTTGCTGCGATTGACGTGCACCGGCACCGCATGGGTGGTGTCGGAGATCAGCAGCACCCTGCTCGTGCTGGCCGCCGACTGCACCACCTGCCCGAACAATCCGCCGGAATCCACCACCGCCTGCCCGGTGCTGACGGAATCGCCAAGCCCCTTGTCGATCACCACCTCGTGCCGGGCGGGATTGGGCAGGATGGCGATGATCTCCGCCACCAGCACGCCCTCGGGCAGGCTTTCGGTAGAGCCAAGCAACGCTCGCAGACGGTCGTTTTCCGCCACAAGGCCCTGGTAGAGGCCCGCAGTACGCCTCAGTTCGACGAGTTCCGTCTCGAGCCGGTCGACGTCGTCGCGCAATCGAGCATGGGTGGAGAACAGATGATCCATGCGGTTCCCCAAAAGGTAGGGGGACTCGGCAACGTAGTAGAGGGGGAAGACGCCGGCGGTCAGTGCGCCTCGCAAGGGCTTCAGGGTGGTTGTGCCGCCATCCACCGCGACCAGCGCGCCCGAAGCGACGCAAAGCCCGGCCAAGACGTAGCCGGAAATGCTTCTGCGAACAAACAGGCTCTTGATGGCAACACCCGGCTTGGGATCGTTAATGGAACGGTGAGCGAGGGATCGAGGGCGCCTCCGATTTGGGCTGCGTTTGGAGTCTAGGTGGAGAGCAGATCAGCGGTGGCGTTGCGGTCCATCATGTCGAGCGCCATGCCGCCACCGCGGGCGACGCAGGTGAGCGGGTCTTCGGCGATGATGACCGGCAGGCCGGTTTCCTCCTTCAGCAGCACGTCAAGATCCTTCAGCAATGCGCCGCCACCCGTGAGCACGATGCCGGTTTCCGAAATGTCGGCCGCGAGTTCCGGCGGCGTCCGCTCGAGGGCATTCTTCACCGCCTGGACAATGATGGAGAGAGGCTCCTGCAAGGCTTCGAGCACCTCGTTGCTGTTCAAGGTGAAGCTGCGCGGCACGCCCTCGGCGAGGTTGCGGCCTCGCACGTCCACTTCGTTCACCTCCACTTCCTGCGGGTAGGCGACGCCGATTTCCTGCTTGATCCGCTCGGCCGTAGCCTCGCCGATGAGGCTGCCCTGGGTGCGGCGCACGTAGGCGATGATGGCGTCGTCGAAGCGGTCGCCACCAACTCTCACGGTGTCTGAATACACCACGCCGTTGAGCGAGATGATGGCGATTTCCGTGGTGCCGCCGCCGATGTCAACCACCATCGTGCCAACGGCCTCGTGTACCGGCAGCCCGGCACCGATGGCGGCCGCCATGGGCTCCTCGATCAAGCGCACCTCGCGCGAGCCGGCCCACTGCGCCGATTCGCGAATGGCGCGTCGCTCCACTTCAGTGGACTTGCAGGGAACGCAGATGAGCACGCGCGGACTGGGGCGGATGAGTGCGTCGTCATGCACCCGATGAATGAAGTAGCTGAGCATCTTTTCGGTGACGACGAAGTCGGCGATCACGCCGTCCTTCAAGGGACGGATGGCGGTGATGTTGCCGGGCGTTCGACCCAGCATGCGCTTGGCCTCGATGCCCACCGCCGCCACCTGCTTCTGGGCACCGTTGTTGCGGATGGCAACGACCGACGGCTCGTTCAGGACAATGCCCTGTTCCTTGACATAGATGAGCGTGTTGGCCGTGCCAAGGTCGATTGACATGTCGCGCGAGAACAGTCCGCGCAAGCCCTTGAAGATCACGGAATCGCCACGCCCCGACGTGAAAGGCGAACCTTACCACGCTTGCCACGCCAGCGGGTGCGCTGAATGGGGCTGCAGACGCTCGTGCGCCTTCCCAGCGAGCGGCGCCTGTTCGCGAAGGGCAACACTCTTGCGGGCGTCGGCAGTCGCTTCAGAAACCGCCGGCGTACAGTCGCTACGCTCACCCCTTAAGGCGAGGAGCCAGCGCCGTTTTCTGCGGCGGGGCCTCCAGGCGGTTGTTTACTAGGCCGCTTTCGCCTTCAATTGCGGCGCGCACAGATGGAGCGATTGCGGCGAGATGGATTCGGAGACGGTAGAAAGGCTGCTGCGGCTGTCTGCGCTCGAGCTCGACGAGGACGCGCGGGCGCGGCTAGTCCGCGACTTGGGCCGGATCGTTGCACTCATCGACGAGATGCAATCTGTCGATACCGAGGGGGTGGAGCCTTTGGCGCATCCGCTCGATGCGGTGCAGCCGCTCAGACCCGACCGAGCCGATCCCAAGGTGGACCGGGCGATGCTGCAGCAAGGCGCTCCCGCCACGCGGGACGGTCTCTACCTGGTGCCGCGCGTTGTCGAATAGCAGCATGGCAGGCGGCGCGTTCGCTACGCTTTCCGAGCTTCGCGCGGAGCTGGCCGCGCGGCGTGTTGGCGCGGTGGAACTGGCGCAGGCGTGCCTTGACCGAATCGCCGCACAGGCGCATCTGAACGCCTTCGTCTCGACGTGTCCCGAACGTGCCTTGGCGCGTGCCGAGGCCGCCGATCGCCGCATCGCCAAGGAAGGACAGACGGCACTCGTTGGCCTCCCCTTCGCGCACAAGGACATCTTCTGCGTGCAAGGGCTTCCCACCACCTGCGCCTCCAACATGCTGGCGGATTTCGTTGCCCCCTACGACGCCACCGTGGCGGCACGAATGGACGCCGCGGGTGCCGTGCTCGTGGGCAAGACCAACATGGACGAGTTCGCGATGGGCTCGTCGAGCGAGACAGGACATCTCGGCTCGGTGCGAAATCCCTGGGACACGGGCCGTGTCGCTGGCGGCTCCTCCGGCGGCTCTGCGGCAGCGGTGGCCGCAGGACTCGTGCCCGCCGCCACCGGCACCGACACCGGCGGTTCCATCCGCCAGCCAGCGGCCTTTTGCGGCGTGTCCGGCCTCAAGCCCACCTATGGTCGGGTGTCGCGCTACGGCATGATCGCCTTTGCCTCGAGCCTCGATCAGGGAGGCCCGATGGCACGCACGGCCGAGGACTTGCGGCTGCTGCTCGCCTGCATGGAGGGGCGCGACCCACGCGATTCCACCAGCGCCGACGTGCCGCCCACCGCTGCAGAAGCCACCCCGCGTCCCTTGCGCATAGGCATCCCGGGCGAGTATTGGGATGCGCTCGGCACCGACATGGGCACTGCGCTCGATGCGGCACGCCGCGGCATCGAGGGACTAGGCCACAACCTAGCCGCCGTGTCGCTGCCCCACACCCGCGCCGCGGTGGCGGCCTACTACGTCATCTCCAGTGCAGAAGCCTCGACCAACCTCTCGCGCTACGACGGCGTGCGCTACGGGCATCGCGCAAGCGCGCCGAAGGACCTCGAAGACCTCTACCGCCGCAGCCGCAGCGAGGGCTTCGGCGATGAAGTGAAGCGGCGCATCCTCACCGGTGCGTACACCTTGTCGGTCGGCTACTACGACGCCTACTATCAGAAGGCGCAGCGGGTGCGACGACTCATCCGGCAGGACTTCCTGGACGCATTCGCGTCAGTGGACGCAATCCTCGCCCCGGTGACGCCGACGCCGGCCTTCGAACTCGACGCCATGCAGGCAGACCCCACAGACATGTACCGCCAAGATGCGTTCACCGTGCCGGCTAGCCTCGCCGGGCTGCCGGCGCTTTCCGTGCCCTGCGGCCAGATCGGGGGCCTGCCCGTAGGCATGCAGCTCATCGGGCCGCATTTCGCCGAAGATCGACTGCTGGCCCTGGGCGAAGCGTGGCAGCGGGAAACCGACTGGCACATGCCGCATCCAAGGGACTCCCGTGCAGGCCCGGAGGCCACCTAAGTGAGCACAGAGTGGGAAAGCGTGATCGGGCTCGAGGTGCACGTTCAGCTCGCCACCGAGTCAAAGATCTTCTCCGACGCGCCGGTGGCCGCTGGCGGCGACCCCAACAGCCGCGCCTGCGGTGTGGACCTGGGCCTGCCCGGCGTCCTGCCGGTGCTGAACGAAAGCGCACTCGGCATGGCGGTGACATTCGGCCTTGCCGTGGATGGCAAGATCGCCCGCGAATGCCGCTTCGACCGCAAGAACTACTTCTATCCCGACCTGCCGAAGGGCTATCAGATCAGCCAGTTGGCCGAACCCGTGGTGAGCGGCGGGCATCTCGACATCGACCTCGGCGATGGCCGCAGTCGGCGCATCCACCTGACCCGGGCGCACCTCGAGGAGGATGCCGGCAAGTCGGTGCACGACGCCTACGCGGGCCTTTCCGGCATCGACCTAAACCGCGCCGGCACGCCGCTCCTTGAAGTGGTTTCGGAACCGGAACTCAGGAGCCCCCACGAGGCGGCCCAGTACTTCCGCGCCCTGCATTCCCTGGTTCGGGCGCTCGGCATCTCGGACGGCAATCTCAACGAAGGCTCCATGCGCTGCGACGCCAACGTCTCCATTCGCCCGAAGGGGCGCAAGGAGCTTGGCGAACGCACCGAGATCAAGAACATCAACTCCTTTCGCTTCGTCGAACGCGCGCTCGCCTTCGAGATCGAGCGCCAGATTGGCGCCGTCGAAGCCGGTGGCGAGGTGGTGCGGGAGACACGCCTCTACGACGCCGAACGCGACGAGACCCGGCCCATGCGCGGCAAGGAAACCTCGGAGGACTATCGCTACTTCCCGGACCCGGACCTGCTGCCCGTGGTGGTCACCGACGCCATGCTGGAGCAGGCCCGCGCCCGCCTGCCCGAACTGCCAGCCGCCAAGCGCGAGCGCTACGCCCGCGACTTTGCCCTTGACGACTATGCCTGCGCCCGCCTCACGGGCGATCCGGACCTCGCGCGCTACTTCGAGGCCGTCACCGCCACCGGCGTCGAACCGCGCCAGGCCGCCAACTGGGTGCTTGGCGAAGTGAGCGCCGCCCTTAACCGCGACGAACGCGACGCCGACGACATCCCCGTGCCGGCAGAAGAGCTCGGCACCCTGATCGCCCGCATCGACGAGGGCGTGATCTCCAGCACCGCCGCCCGCACCCTGCTGGCCACGCTCTGGCGCGAGGGCGGCGACGCGGACGCGCACATCGCCGATTCCGGCCTCGCCCAACTCAACGACGACGACGAGCTGCGCCGCCTCGCCCAAGAAGCGCTGCAACACCACCCAGACCAAGCGGACCAATACCGCGCCGGCAAGACCAAGCTCCTCGGCTTCTTCGTCGGCCAAGTCATGAAGGCAAGCCAAGGCAAGGCCAACCCGCGCCAGGTGAACGAACTCCTGCGGGAACTCCTGACCGGCGTCTGAAGCTCCCGCCCGACAGCAGCGTGGGCGGCGGCGAGTTCGCAAACCAAAGAACGGCACATCGGCAAACGCAACCTGCCACCATTCGCCCGCAAGCCGTTCCCCGCCGCACCGAAATCCGCCACCATCGACGCAATGAACGCCACCGACCTCCTTGCACTCCTCTTGGCCGCGGGCCTCGGTCTCGCTGGAGGCAGCTTCGCCAATGTGGCCGCGCGGCGGTTGCCGATCCTCCTCGCGCGGCGCTGGCGGAACGAGGCGTTGGCAACGCTGCACATCGAGCCCAAGGCCGCGCAGCCCTTCAACCTCGCTCGCCCGCGCTCCCACTGCCCCTCATGCAGCACGCCCATCCGCGTGCGTCACAACGTCCCTGTGGTCGGCTGGCTACTGCTGCGCGGGCGCTGCGCTGCTTGTGGAACGTCGATTCCGGCACGTTACCCGCTGGTGGAACTCGCGGGCCTGGCAGTTGCGCTGGCCGCCACCGCCGTTTGGGGGTTCACCGCGCTTGCGCTCCTGCACGGCGTCTTCCTGCTCGCCCTCCTCACTGCCGCCCTGATCGACTGCGACACCCGCCTGCTGCCCGACGAAATCACCCTGCCGCTGCTTTGGCTCGGCCTCGGCTGCGCGTGGGCATTCCCCGAGCGCCCTGCCCTCGCCGACGCCGCAATCGGCGCCGCCGCCGGCTACCTCGTGCTGTGGGGCATCTACCATGCCTTCCGTCTCGTCACCGGCAAGGAAGGCATGGGCCACGGCGACTTCAAGATGCTGGCCGCGCTCGGCGCTTGGTTCGGTTGGCAAGCGCTGCCGGCAATCGTCCTCATCGCCTCGCTGAGCGGCCTCGCCTTCGCCTTGGCGCGAAGATTGCGGCACGGCCCGCCACCCACCGGCGACCCCATGGCCGCAGCGATGCCGTTCGGCCCGTTTCTTGCCGTCGGCGGCTGCGTTACGCTGTTTCTCCATGACTGGATCGTCCATGCAACGCTGTTTCGCGGAAGCCTCCTCACGCCATAGCAACCTGTCGGAACTCGCCGGGGTGCCAAGAGGCGGCGTCCTGTCCCGGCGCCGAACAACGGAGACACCTTGGCCAACTATGTAGTAGGCATTGCCGGAGGCATCGGCAGCGGCAAGACCGCCGTTTCCGATCGCTTCGCCGGATACGGCACCGTCGTGGTGGATGCGGATGTCGCATCTCGAGACGTGGTGCGCCCCGGCGAACCGGGTCTCGCGGCCATCGCGGAGCGCTACGGCGGCGCCGTCATCAATGGCAACGGCGAACTCAACCGGGCAGCCCTGCGCGAGCGCATCTTTCGCGACACCGAAGAGCGCCGCTGGGTGGAGCGGCTGCTGCATCCCGCCATCAACCGTCTCATCGCCGAGCGTCTCGCCGCCGCCACGTCGGCCTACGCACTGCTGGTGAACCCTCTCATGCGAGCCCGCGACGCGCGCGCCAATCGCATCCTCGTGGTGGACGTGTCAGAGGAAGTGCAGGTCGCGCGTACCACCGCCAGAGACGGCGTGGACGAGGAACAGGCGCGAGCGATCATAGCCAGCCAACTCCCGCGAAAGGAGCGCCTCGCCTTCGCCGACGACGTGATCGTCAACGACGGCGCCCTCGCCGACCTCGACGGCCCCGTGCGGAAACTGCACGCCGAGTATCTGGAGCTTGCCAATGGCGCATGACACGGCCCGCATCGTCGTCTGCCCAACTTGCTCGAAGCCGGTCAAGTGGACGCCAGCCAACCCGTTCCGCCCATTCTGCTCGGAACGTTGCCGACTGATCGACTTCGGCGCCTGGGCCAGCGAAAGCCACGTCATCCCCGGCGACCCGGTCTATGACGACATCGACTCCAAAGACATCGAGCGGCAGCGCGGCGATCTCGGAGACGATTTCGCTTGACCCGCAAGGGCGCTCAGCCGAACGCAAGGCAACCCTGCCATGCACCGAATGCTCCCAGGCTATAGCGTCGCAAAACGTCCCCCTTTGAACGCGCCTTTCGGGGAGGAGGGCGTTCAGCGCCGTTTTCTGCGGCGCAGCCTCCTAGCTCTCCTCCTGCCATGCCTGTTGCCCGCCGCACTCGCGAGCGAACCCGACTTGGCAACGACGCTCTGGACCGAAGAGGAGGGCCGCGGTGTGTGCGGCGGCTACCCGGGCAGGCCACCTGCCAGCCTGGAGGCGCACGCCGACGAACAAGCCCTAGTTGCCACAGCCGCCACCCTCTCCCGCCTCGGCCTCAGCACCACCCTGCGCGGCACCGTCCGCGTCCGTCAGGGAGGCCGAGAACTGCGCGCACCAGCCCTCACCCTCGACGAGGAGGCACAGACAGCCCACGCCGAGGGCATCGCCGAACTGCGCGATCCGGCCCTCCACCTACGAGGCCAGAACCTCAAACTGGCCATGCAGGACGACTCCGCCTCCCTCGAACAAGCCGAGTTCGTCATGCTCCAGAGCCAGATGCGCGGCACCGCCGATCGTCTCGAGAAGCAAGGCGCAGGGCTCAGGCTGACCAACACCTCCCTTACCGGCTGCCCACCCGGGCACGACGGCTGGATGATCCGCGCCGACCGCATCGAGATGGACCAAGACGAGACCTTCGCCACTGCCACGGACGCCCAGGTGCGCGTCGTTGGCATACCAGTGTTCCGAGCGCCCTATCTGCGCTTCCCCGTCAGCGAAAGGCGCGTCTCAGGTTTCCTCTTTCCCGAACTCAGCCACGGCGGCGTCAGCGGCATCGAACTCGGCCTGCCCTACTACCTCAACCTCGCTCCCAACTACGATGCAACCCTCATCCCGCGCCTGATGACCCGCCGAGGCACCGGCATCGACGGCGAATTTCGTCACAGGTCCCCGGGCAGCGACACCGAACTGCGCACCGCCTGGCTCGGCAACGACGAGCAGTACAACGGCGTGCTGTCACGCCGCGACTGGCTGCGCGCCGGCAATGAGGGCGTGACGAGCTTCGACCCGGCCGATCGCTGGCTCACCAGGCTTGACCATCAAGGACAGTTCGGCGCCCTGAGCACCCTCGTCAACTACGCCAAGGCCAGCGACCGCGACTATCTCGCCGACTTCGGCTACGGCGCTGGCCCCGACCTCGAATTCGCGAGCCAAGTGACCCTGCCGAGCCGTGCCGAAGCGCGCTACCGGCGCGGCGGCTGGGACGCACGAGTCTGGGCACAGAGCTTCCAACCCCTCACGGAACGGCCAGCACCCTGGCGCCGCGTACCCGAAGCGAACGTGGTGTATCGCGGCCAGTTGGCTGGCCCGTTGGAATGGTCGCTGGCAAGCGTCTGGTCCTGGTTCGACCGCGACGATGCCGCCCTCGCCGCGCCGTCCCTCGCCGGCCGTCGCCTCCACGTCGAACCCGGCGCCCGGCTTCGGCTCGCCCGCCCGTTCGGATTCTTGACCTTGGGCGCCGCCTACCGCTACACCGAGTGGGACCTCGATCATGCCCGCCGTGACGCCACGCCGCACCGCGCCCTCGCCCGCGCCAGCATCGACGGCGGCATTTTCTTCGAGCGCCCGCTCGGCGAAGGCTGGATACAGACCCTGGAACCGCGAGTCGCCTACTTCCGCCAGGAACACGCCGAGCAGGACCACCTACCGAGGTTCGATGCCGCCGCACTCACCTTCGGCTACGACCAACTGTTCCGCACGGACCGCTTCGCGGGCCTGGATCGCATCGGCGATGCACACCACGTTTCCGCCGGGGTCGTCAGTCGCATGCTCCAGGCCGAACGCGGAACCGAGCGCCTCGTCGCCCGCGTCGGCGCCATTGCCTGGCTGGATGACCGCCGTGTGACGCTGACCGGCAAACCCGGCGCGAACGAAGCCCGCCCCGCCGCCTTCGCCGGCGACATGACCGGCCACATCGGCCCTATACGCATCACCGGCACAGCCGCCTGGGACACCGACGGCCGCCGCCTCGACGAAGCTGGCCTCGTTGCCATGACCCGCTCCGAATCCGGCCGCATCATGAGTTTCGGCTATCGCCGCCGCGCCGCCATCGACGTGGACCAGACCGACATCGGCATCTACGCCCCCGTCACCCATCGCCTAAGCATCTTTGGCCGATGGAACCATGACTGGCAAAACGGTCAAATGGTGGAAGGATTCGCCGGTTTCGGCTGGCGCGGTTGCTGCGTCGAGGTAAAGCTCCTGTGGCGCCGCTTGATCGACGCGCCGAGACACCCATCCTTCGGCAATGCGACGGGCCCCCTGCAAGCCACCGGCGGCCCCGATGCAACGCCAGAAGACCGGGTGATGCTCCAAGTGTCCTTGAGCGGCCTTGCCGGCTTCGGGCGCCGCATAGAATCCCACTTGGAACGCGGCGTCCGAGGCTATCGCCGAACGCCATAGCGAGGGGCCCCAAGCGCCACCCAGGCAACCCAGCCTTACCTCCTACTCGACAACCCGGTAACCTTGCCCAAGCGGAGACAAACGGTGAGCAACTTGCACAACCACCTGACAATCCACGCGCGAAGGCAGAACCGCCTCTTGGCAACCCTTGCCCTCGCGGTGGCCCTATCCATCACCGCCCCCGCCTGGTCTGCGCAGGTGTGCGTCGAGGGCATTGCCGCCATCGTCAATGAGGATGTCGTGCTCGCCAGCGAAGTGGCGCGTCGCCTTGCCCTCTTCGAGGAACGGATGCGAGCCCAAGGGCAGGAAGAGTTGCCGGAACGCGACGCCATCCTCAGCCAGATCCTCGAGCAGCTTGTCATGGAGAACCTGCAGTTGCAGGAGGCCAAGGCGCGTGGCATCGAGATCGAGGACGAAGCCCTCACCGACTCGGTGCAGGCCTATTCCGAGCAGCAAGGCCTCACCCTCGATCAGTTCCGCGAGCAACTAGCCGCGAGCGGCATGAGCTATCGCGAGTTCCGCGACGAGGTGCGGCGCGAACTCACCCTGCAGCGCGTGCAGCAAAACGTCGTCAACCGCCGCGTCTACCTCACCGAGCAAGACGTGGACTCGCTCATCGCCTCGCCCTTTTTCCGCGACTACATCTCCGACGAATACCGCATCGGCCACATCCTGCTGCAGGTGAGCCAGAACGCCACCCCGGAGGCCGTCCAGGAAGCCACCCGCACCGCGAGCGACATCGTGCGCCAGTTGCGCGAAGGCGCAGACTTCGCCCGCATGGCCGTCGAGCACTCCGCCGCCAGCACCGCCCTCGAAGGCGGCGACCTCGGCTGGCGCAAGGCAAGCCAGATTCCGGGCCTGTTCGCCGAAGAGGTCTTGGCGCTCGGTATCGGTGAGACCGCCGACCCGGTGCGTGCGCCGTCCGGCTTCCACATCGTCCAACTCGTGGACCAGCGCGGTGCGTCGCAAAGGCGCGAACAGCAAACCCTCGCCCGCCACATCCTGCTCAAGTCCTCCACCATCCGTTCCGAGGAGCAAACCGTCGAAGCGATCTGGGACCTCCACGCCCGCATCGTTGCCGGTGAAGACTTCGCCGACCTCGCCCGCGAACACTCCAACGACCCCGGCAGCGCCCTCGCCGGCGGTGAATTGGGCTGGGCACCAGCCACCAACTACGTCGATCGCTTCCGCGAAGTGCTTGATGCCAGCCAACTCGGCGACCTGTCCGAACCATTCCAGACCGAACACGGTTGGCACATCCTCGAAGTGCTAGGCCGTCGCGAGGAGGACATGAGCAAGGAGGCCCGCACAGACATCGCCGCCCGCGTGCTGCACCAACGCCGGTTCGAGGAAAAGCTGCAAGAGTGGCAGTCGGAACTGCGCGACGAAGCCTTCGTGAAGACCATGGGCGGCTGCGGCGAAAGCGCCGGTTGAACGACCCCCTTCGCCCACGGCGGCCGAGGCCGCGCAAGCGCTTCGGCCAGCACTTCTTGGTCGATCAAGGGGTTGTGGAGCAGGTTTTCGCCGCACTCAGCCTCGTCCAAGACGACCACGTGATCGAGGTGGGTCCGGGCCTCGGCGCCCTTACCGAGCGACTGCTCACCGAAGCGGCGAGCGTCGCCGCCATCGAAATCGACCGCGACCTAGCGGCCCGCCTCACCGCCCGATTCCCCACCTTGCAGCTTGAGGTTGCAGACGTCCTGCGCACGGACCTGGCCGAGTTCGCCCAACGCACGCGAGGCCACGCCGCCCACACCCGCATAGTCGGCAACCTCCCCTACAACATCGCCACCCCCCTCCTGGGCCAGCTATTCGCCTTGGCCACCTCGCCAAATGCCACAAGCCCCAACCCCATCACCGACATCCACGTAATGCTCCAGCGCGAAGTCGCCGACCGTCTCACGGCCCCGCTGGGCAGCGCAGACTACGGCCGCCTAACCGTGATGGCGCAAACCCATTGCCACATTGAACGCCTGTTCGACGTTGACCCCAGGAGCTTCCGGCCCGCCCCGAAGGTGCGCTCAGCCTTCGTGCGCCTCCGCCCCCGCTCCGACCCACCCCACTGCGCCCGCGACGCCCTCTCCCATGTGCTCCGCACCGCATTCTCCAAGCGCCGCAAAACCGGCGCCAACGCGCTCGCCCCCCTCAATCTGAACCTCCCTGCCCTAGGCCTCGAGCCAACCCTCCGGCCACAGGAACTGTCGGCGGACGACTACGTGGAGTTGGCCCGCCAGTTCACCCTGCGTAGCCGGACTGAGGGGTGAACCCCCGACACACAAACATTTCGTCCCACACAACAATCGGCAATGTCTTACGCCGACCGCGCTTGCCCAACCCGTCGCCGGTGCTAGGCAAGGCGTCGGCAGGTTCCTGAGAGTCGGCCCGGTTCAGCGCACAGCCGCTCCCCATTCCCCACTCGAAGTGCGTTGACCGCATCAACCTCCGGGCGACCGTGTGCGAAATCGCGCACTGCTACGTGGGACGAAATGTTTGTGTGTCGGGGAGGCCCCATCTGGCGATACGCTATGTGGGGCCTCGGGGGCGTCGAAGGTGTTTGGGTCGTCGTGCCGCCGAGACAGGGAGATCAGCGGAGGACGAGCGGCTATGAGCGAGATTGCGATTCATGTGGAAACCGCCTACATCGAGCGGGAGTCCGAGCCGGCGAATGGGCGGCATTTGTTCGCCTACACCATCACCATCGCGCACCGCAGGGGTGAACCGGCGCAGTTGATGAATCGCTATTGGCTCATCACCGACGGCAACGGCAAGCGCGAGGAGGTTCGTGGTCCTGGGGTGGTGGGCAAGCAGCCGCGGCTGGAGGCTGGGCAGGCGTTCCGCTACACCAGCGGCTGCATTCTGGAGACGCCGGTGGGGGTCATGGAGGGGCACTACGAGTTCCACACCGACGATGGGGAGGCGTTCGAGGTGCCCATCGCGGCGTTTACGCTGGCCGTGCCGAACGTGGTGCAATAGGGCGTGGCGACCTATGTGGTCGGCGACATCCAGGGGTGCTTTCAGAGCCTCAAGCGCTTGCTCCATCGGGTGCGCTTCAGCAGCCAGCACGATCGGCTCTGGTGCGTGGGGGATCTCGTCAATCGCGGCGCCGGCAACCTCGCCACGCTGCGTTTCGTGCGTGACCTCGGGGAGCGCGCCACGTGCGTGCTCGGCAATCACGACCTGCACCTGCTGGCCATCGTCTTCGGTGGCCACGAGCCTCGCCGGAGCGACACGCTGGACGATGTGCTGAACGCGCCGGATTGCACGGAGCTCTGCCACTGGCTGCGCTCCTTGCCATTGCTGGTGCGGGCGGGGGACGCAACGATGGTTCATGCAGGGGTACCCCACATTTGGAGCCCCGAGGTGGCTTGTGCCCTCGCCGGGGAAGTCGAGGCCGCAATCCGCGGCCCGCACCACGAGGGGTTCTTCGAGCGCATGTACGGGGACATTCCAGACACTTGGGACGACGGGCTCGAGGGCATGGAGCGCCTGCGCGCCATCACGAACTACCTGACCCGTATGCGATTCGTGGACCCGGGCGGGCGGATGGACTTCGATTTCAAGGGAGTTCCCGCCGAGGTGCCGCCGGGAGGGAGCTTCGCACCGTGGTTCCGCTACCCGACCCAGGTGCGGGGGCGTTTGCTGTTTGGGCACTGGGCTGCCCTCGACGGCGATGCGGGCGGCGGCAACTTCATCGGCCTGGATACGGGCTGCGTTTGGGGCAGGACCATGACGGCCTATCGACTAGAGGACGGCAGGCGGTTCTCGGTCGAGTGCGGCAACGCGGCGTGACGCGTCGGGACGTGCGTTCTGCGGGCAACGAAGGCCCTGGTGCGACACAAGGACGGGTTGGCGTGGCATTCTCCGGCTCTCCCGCAACCTGATGCCGTGAGCGCCCATGAAGAACGTGATCCTGCTCATCACCGATACATTTCGCTATGACAACCTCGCCGATCATGCGACGCGCCCCGTCCGCACACCGTGCCTCGATGCATTTGCCGAGTCTCGAGCCACGTCTATCGAAGGGTTCTACACCGCCAGCTTCCCCACCATTCCGCACCGCACGGATGTCGCCACCGGCGTGCTCGGCTGGCCGCACTACCCGTGGCAGCCCATTTCGCGCAGCGGGCCAAACCATATCGCCGGCAGCTTGGGGGCGCAGGGCTATGCCACGCAGCTCATCTGCGATTGCCCGCACCTGTTCAACAGCCGCTTCCAGCACGCCTTCGACGCCGCCTTTCAGCATCGTGGGCAGGAGGGCGACAAGCATCTGCTACAACTCAATCGCCCCATTCGGGAGACCGTGCCACCGACCAAAGTACGCACGCGGCCGGCGTGGCGCGGCGCGAATCTCACCGACCTGCATCGCTGGATGAACCGCTACTTCGAGTCGGAGGAGGACACCTTCGCCGCTCGCACCGCCGCCACCGCCACGCGCTGGCTGGAGGAGAATCACGTCGGCACGCCGTTCTTCCTGTGGGTGGATTTCTTCGATCCGCACGAGCCTTGGGACCCGCCCGAGTACATGGTGCGACGCTACCAGCCGGACTACGACGGCGAACCCATGCTGCACTGCAACTACGGCCCCGCCACGGACTACACGCCCGACGAACTGACGAATCTATGGGCGCACTACGCGGCGGAGTCAGAGATGGTGGACCGCCACTTGGGGCGCGTGCTGCAGAAGATCGACGACCTGATGCTGTGGGACGACACCATTGTCGTCGTCACCAGCGACCACGGCACCAGCCTTGGCGAACACAACCGCACCGGCAAGAGCAACATCAGCGACCACGACGACCGTTACTGGCCCATCTACCCCGAAGTAGGCCACGTCCCGTTCCTGATCGGCGGCGGCGAGGTGCCGCCGGGCGCGAGCCGCCATCTGCTCGCGCAGCCGCAAGACATCCTGCCGACCATCGCCGAGTTCGCCGGCTTCGACAGCACCATGCCCAAACCCGTGGAAGGCAAGAGCTTCGCCGGTGCGGTGCAAAACGGCAGCGGACAGCACCGCGAGATAGCGGTGAGCGCGGGCTTCGTGCGCCCAGGCGACGACGGCCGCTGTCCGCCCACGTCCGTCACTCCCTTCGCCGCAACCGAGAACTGGGGTTACGCGCCGTGTGGGTCGGACGGGAAGCCGGAGCTCTACAACTTGGCCCAAGACCCGAACGCCGCAACGAATGTCGCTGGCGAGCATCCCTCGGAACTCGCAGAAATGGCGCAACGCTTCGACGCGTTCATGGCGGACGCAGGGGTGCCGGAATCGGTCCGACAGTGCTGGGCGGCGGGAACCTCGTAGGAGAACAGGAAGATGGCACGACGCCCCGCGAGGGACAAACGGATGCTCCGCTACGGCTTCATCGGCGCCGGTGGCATTGCGGGAGCGCACCTGCGTGAGCTTGCCAAGCGCGACGATGTGGAGGTGGTGGCGATGGCCGACATCTCTGAGGAGGCCATTGCGCGGCACAGGGAGCGCTTTGGCATCGCGTCCGGGTATGAGGACTACAGCGAGATGCTGGCGGCCGAGGAGCTGGATGCGGTGTCGGTCTGCACGCCCAACAAGCTGCACGAGCAACCCACCATCGATGCCTTGAAGGCCGGCTGCCACGTGCTGTGCGAGAAGCCGCTCGCGGACAGTGCCGAGGCGGGCGAGCGAATGGTGGCGGCGGCCAGGGAAGCCGGGCGAAAGCTCGTGATCGGCTTTCAGTATCGCTACAACGCCCGCACCCAGTTCCTGCGCAAAGCCGCGGACGGCCGGCAGTTCGGCAACATCCTCTATGCCAGCGTGAAGGCGCTCAGGCGGCGCGGGATTCCCAACTGGGGCGTGTTTGGGCGCAAAGAGTTGCAGGGCGGCGGGCCGCTCATCGACATCGGCGTGCACGTGCTGGAGATGACCCACTACACGATGGGTTCGCCCGTGCCGGTGAGCGCCTGCGCGGACATGTTCACCTACATCGGCAACAAGCCCTCGAACCGCGTCGAGTCGGCATGGAAGGGCTGGGATCATCGCACCTACAACGTCGAGGACCTTGCGGTAGGCCGCATCCGGTTTGAGAACGGAGCGGTGGCGCATATAGAAGCAGCATTCGCGGCCCACATTGCGGGCGATGAGTGGAACTTCACCCTGATGGGCGACAAGGGCGGCGCGACGTGGGACCCGCCGCAGATCTTCCGCGACGAACACGGCCACATGGTGAACAAAACGCCGGCCTGGCTTGCCGAGAAGCAACAACCGATGTTCCAGAGCAAGATGTTCAACTTCGTCGAGCACTGCCTCTACGACCGCCCGACATTGGCACCGGGGGAGGATGGCCTCGCGGTGCAGCGGATGTTGGATGCGCTGTATCGGTCGGCAGAGAAGGGTGGCGGGGAGGTCGCGGTCTAGAGCTGTCGGAGGGAGGGCGTCTCGCCCTCCCTCCAGAGACCCCCAATTGACGCCCGCGACAAGAGTACCTTGGGGGCGTGGGCACGCCTAAAGACGCCCGTATCGAACTACGGAGGGGTGGACTAGAGGTTGATGTCGGGGCTGGCGGGTTGCGGGGAAGGGCTGCGACGGCCGGACTCGAGGTTCAGGATTCTGGAGTTGGTGCTTGCGCGCCAACGGTCTATGGCGGCCACGGCCTCCTCGTTCTTGGCCACGCGCTGTTCAACGCGGGTGGCGAGGCCCGCGGCGACGTTGGCTTTGTCCACCAGGTCGCGGTTGTTGGCCACTAGGCGGTTCATTTGCAGGTCGATGGCCGTGAGGCGGTCGGCTATGTCTTGCTGCCGGGAAATGGCGGTGTCGTGGCGCGAGACGGCGCTCTTGACTGTGTCCATGTCCGCCAAGGCCGCAGCGAGGTTCTTGTCGAGGTTCGCGAGGGCGGCTTGGTTGTCCTCGATCCAGCTCTTGTTGCGCTTGTTGGAAACGTCCCATAGCTTGCGGATTTCGGATTCCCAGAAGCTGATCTGCTCGTTGGTTCCTTCCTCCGAGGCGGAGAGGGATTCGTCGGTGAGCCGCAGGCGCTCCTCCAAGGCGGCGATGCGTCGGGATGCCTGCTCAAGGGTGGATTTCGTCGTACGCAACTCCTCGTGCTGCGTGACGAGAAAGTAGCCGCCCCCGGCAACGGCCACGAGCGCGGCCACCAGCGCCACCGCAACCAGCACCGAGGAGCCTCGCCCACCGCCGCCGCCACCGCGTCGCGAACCACGTTGATACGGCCGCCCCTCGCTGGGATTGGCCGCGATCAGCCCTGCCTCCGAGTCGCCCTCCGCCACGCGCTCTCCTTGTCGCTCCCTGCCTTGCCCTACCTACCAACGTCAAAAGGCATCCCCGGCGCCGGCGAGTCCGCCGGCGCCGGGATCGAGCCGATGCTTGCCTTGCGTCAAAGCCCAGCGACGACTCCCATGACCGCCGTCAGGATGACGCTGGAAGTGATCACGCCACGCACGGTGGTGATCGGGCCCATCTTGCCGAACAGCGCGTTCGCCTCGATGGCGGCAACGATGATGATGCCGATCCACATGCCCATGCTGGTTAGGTCGCTGGTGCCCAAGGCATAGCCCCCGCCGTGCGACACCATGAAGAACGCCATCGGCAAGGAAAACAGCGTGTTGGTGCGCGACGCGAGCAGCGCCTTCGCCGCCGCGGCCGCCTGGTTGGGGTCCGCCTCGCCGCCATCCCGCACCGACTCGTTCGAGGCGATGACGATCTTCTGGTTCGGCCATATCACCAGCCACACGTTCAGGAACATGACGGTGCCGAGCAATGCGCCAAGCAGAATGCCCACCGACAGCCCTGCCATGATGTAGATCACCAGGATGACACCGGTGAGGAACGTCATCATTGCCGCCCATCGGAACCACCAAAGCGCGCTCGGAACGAGCTTGGTGAACGCGTCCACCTTGGCTTCGTCCGACGCCGCCGCCATGTAGCCGCCCTGAACAAAATTGAAGTAGTAAAGCAATCCGATCCAGGCAATGCCGAACACGACATGCCCCCAACGGAACAGAAACTGGATGAGGTCCATGATTTCCACTATGTGTCTCCCCTTCGTTTGCGCTCCTGCCGGCCCCCTTAATCAGGGGCCTATCGAACGGCGCAGGGGGGCAAGCCCCGCACCCACAAACCACAGCGTTCCAAGGCCCGGAAACCCCGGAAAACCGCTTCGATCATAGCGCGTTTCGCGGGGGGTTGGACGAGGTTCGGCGCTTGCGCAGCAGAAAGTGCACGGGAGCGCCATTCGGGCGTCACCGCGGCCCACTCGGAGGGAAGGCATTCTGCCTTCCCTATACGCCGACAGGCGTTTTCGACAACGGACGGCGCGCCCGACGGCGCGCAGGGGAAGGCAGAATGCCTTCCCTCCAAGACAGCGACGCCACGGCGTATGGGGTTAGGCGGGTGGTGTCACCTCAATCAACTCAATGGGGGCATGGCGGGCAAGTGCCCGAGTCGCATCAGCACCCCATGCGGCGGTTGCGTAGATGCGGCGGATGCTGGTTAGGTCGTAGGGAGAACCGAGGCGTTCCGCTTCATCCAAGGCTTCGGTCGCCGCGGCCCCGCCCGGCTGTCGCCCCAGCACGATGTCGGTGGCTGCGCGGTCTTCCGCTTCCGCCCATAGTCTGTGCGGTTCCACGATGGGTTGGCGGATGGTGGCTACACTGTCGCCGTGTGCCAGCGGGGCGAGTATGCCGAGGGCGAGTTGGGCGGAGTCGGATAGAGGGCCCACTACCAACGTGAGGCGATCTTCGCCGCCCTCATCCGCACCGGTCGCGTAGGCTTCGTTGCCCCAATCCAGGAGGCTCGACGCTTGCCCTTCCGGCTCCACGCGCGCGGCCGGGTCGTGGCCCGTGATGCATTGCTCGAAGTCGAGCGAGAAGTCGAGCAACGCTTCGGTGCCGTCGTCCACCTGCACCCAGAGGCGCACGGCCGGGAGGCGGTCCCTAACCTCCCAAAGCCGCGCCGCGTAGCTGCCGTGAAAGACGACGGCTTCCGCCCGCGCCTCGATGAGGCGGCTGACGAGGTCGTCGGAACGAAATCGCGAAGCGACAGTCAAAGGCGTCGCACCGGCCTTGAAGGCGGCGAACAATGCCTCCACATACTCCACAGAGTCTTGCAGGTAAAACGCGATGCTGGTGCCGGGACCAAGGCCGTGCGCGTGCAGCAGGCTGGTGACGCAGGCTGCACGGCGCTCGAAGTCGCGCCAGAGGCGCTCGGTGTCGCCGCAGGCGATTGCGATGCGGCGGCGCAGGCGGTCGGCGTGCCCCTCCCAGCGGCTCGCGATGTCGCCGGCGAAAGAGCTGTCGGCAGGGCTCATTGGGGTCTCGTCGGCACCGAAGCGCGGATGATGCCACGGCGGGTGGCGGCGTTGCCCGCCGGCGTTGGTCAAATCCGCCATGTGGTGGCTCGGCATGGCGCGCCTCCGGGGCTCGGAAACGGAGTTTTTTCACGCATAGAAACAGCGACTTGCATCGGAATCCAGCAGACGCGCGCGATGCATGGCACGGGAATTGGAACCAACACGTCTGAAAGCACGACTTACCGTTCACGCACCATCGGGAAACATCAGGATCGGATCATGTTCAGGCTGTCTCGCTTGCGCTCCCCAAGGGCGACGTTCGCGGCCTTCGCGATGCTCGCCGCCGTCATGCTCGGCTTCGGTACGCTCGCCGAACTCTCGCTCGCCCACACGCCCGCCTTCGTGGCCGTGGAGGCGGAGGACATCGAGAGCGATTCTGAAGATGCGTCGCGCGAACTCGTGGTCTGTCCGGATGATGAGTCTTGGCCGGCTCGTTCCGTCCCGGACTTGAGCCCAGCGCGGCCCAGCGGCGGATTCCGCCCCATCGCGGCCAAGGCACCGGCGCCGAAGCGCACGCAAACCCGGGCTTAACGCCACGGCAAACACGTGGATACAACGGGAGGAGAAGCAAACATGCGAGATCAACTAGAGCGCCTGCGCGGCAGCTTGGTGCGAGACCGTCGGGGATGGATCGGCGGGGTTTGCGCAGGCCTCGCCAACTTCATCAACGTCGATCCCACCTTCGTCCGCATCGGCGTGCTGGTGGCCGCCATCTTCTTCCCCAAGATCGTCATCGCCTCTTACATCATCGCCTGGCTGTTGCTCGACAAGCGCTAAAAAGGGCAAAGATGCCCTCTCCCACCAGATAAAGCCCGTCTCCCGCAAGAGAGGGCATACTCTCTGCACTTTGCAGGCCGAGGGGATCTGGCATGAGGCGCGTCGTTTCCATACTGCTCGCAGCCGCCTGGCTCGTGCCGTCTGCGGTGGGCGCGGAGCTTGCCGGGCTTGGCGCCATCAGCTTCCCCACCTCGGCCACAGGGGCGGCGCAGGAGCGCTTTCTGCGCGGAGTGACCATCCTGCACAGCTTCGGCTGGAAGCAGGCGCGGCTGGAGTTCCAGGCGGCGCAGGAACTGGACCCCGACTTCGCCATGGCCTATTGGGGCGAGTCGCTTTGCTACAACCATCCGCTCATCAGCGAGCAGGACCGGGACACGCCGAGGGAAATCCTCGCGCGACTTGGGGAAACGCCGGAAGCCCGCCTCGCAAGGGCACCGACCGCGCGCGAGAGGGGTTTCCTGAGTGCGGTGGAGGTGCTCTTCTTCGGCGAGGGTGACACGCGCGCCCGGCGGCAGGCGCATATGGAACAGATGCAGCGCTTGCATGAGGCCTTTCCCCAGGATGACGAGGTGGCCGCCTTCTATGCGCTGTCGCTCTTGATGTCGGCCGGACCGGCAGGCGAGGCGGAGCGCAGCAATGTGCTGGCGGGCGCCATCGCCCTCGAACTGCTGGCGCGAAACCCCAACCACCCCGGCGCCGCGCATTACACCATCCATGCCTTCGACGACCCGGTTCACGCTCCCCTTGCGTTGCCGGCTGCCCGCGTCTTCGCCGGCATTGCCGAGAAGGTCTCGCACGCACGCCACATGCCTTCGCACATCTTCATCCAGCGCGGCATGTGGGACCTCGTTTCCTCCTCCAACCAGTCTGCCTATGAGGCTGCCGTCGATCTCTGGGAGCCGGGCGACAGCCTCGGCGACATGGTGCACTCACTCGACTGGGGACAATATGGCGACCTCCAGCGTGGCGACTATGAGCGCGCTGCGCTCTGGATCGAGCGGATGGAGGGAATCCGCGAGCGGGCCGGCGATCACCCTTTCGCCAGTGCCATCCTGCCGCAGGTGAGGGCACGCATGGCGATCGAGCGCGAAGCCTGGGACCCGCAGCCGGTCACGGAGGATTCCCACGCGACCGAGCTATTGGCCACGGGGCTTGGCGCCGCGCAGACGGGAGACTTGGCGCTCGCTGAAGAGGCGGCGGAGGAACTGGCCCAGAGGGCGGAGAAGGCGCGGTCCGACGACACAGACCGCTCCTACTACGCCCAGAGCGGCAAGCCGCTCGACATCATGGCCAAGGAAGTGGCAGGAATGCTGGCCATCGCCCGGGGCGAGACCGATGCCGGGCTTGCGCTGCTCGCCGAAGGCGTCGCCATCGCCGAGTCGATGCGTCCGCCCAACGGCGCACCGAACCCCTTGAAGCCCGTCCACGAACTCCACGGCGAAGCGCTGCTGGCCGCCGACAAGCCAGCGGAAGCGCTCAAAGCCTTTGAAGCCTCGCTGCTGCGCACGCCGAACCGCCCCCTATCCCTGCGCGGCCTTGCGCGCGCCCACGCCGCGTTGGGCGAGGAAGCGCAGGCGAGCGCGATTTACGAACACCTCCGCGAAGGTTGGAACGGCCGGCAAGTCGCTTGGCGAACGGAAGCGGAAAGCTACACACCTTGACGCGCCTCCGAGCGCTGGAAAGGACGCGGCCTCGCACCCCCAACAACGGTGGTGGCGCGCACTTTCCTGTCACTCCCCCCTCGAGGGGGAGTCGAGAAAAGCGTCCCCGCTTTTCTCGGAGGGGGGGCCGCCGACCCAACGCCCGCACGCCCCAATCTTTGAACGAAGCCCCTCCTTTCACTCCCCACTCGCACTAGCGCCGTCTTCTACGGCGCTTACCTCCTAGCCGCAGCTGCGAGCGAGTGCGAGCACGAAGGCCAACACTTCCCTATGGCCTTGCGCCGCAGAAATGACGTTGCCGCGCCACCTCCATACGCAAGCTCCTAGATGATTTCGAAGTAGCGGGCCAGTTGCCAGTCGTCCACGAACCGTTCGTGGCGTTCGCTTTCCCACCTTCGGGTGGCGGCGAAGTGGTCGACGAAGGTGTCGCCGAAGAGTTCCCGCGCCGCCGCCGATGCGGCGAAGCGTTCGGCTGACTGCCGCAGCGTCGGCGAAAAGCGCAACTCGGCCGGCAGTTCGTCGGCAGCGTCGTAGGCATTGCCCTGCACGGCGGCGCCCGGTTCC
>VXSY01000080.1 GCA_009837725.1 Gammaproteobacteria bacterium
GTGGGGGGAGGCGCGGGCGAGGAGCCTTCAGCGCGGGGGAGCGGGAGGGGCCTCCCCTCGCAAGAGGAGCCTTCAGCGCGGGGGGGCGCGAAGGGCCTCCCCTCGCAAGAGAAGCTAGCGAGCCGATTGCTGCGCGAAGCGGAGGTGCTGCGGCAACTGCGCCATCCCAACGTTGTCAGCGTGTACGATGCTGGCGAGCATGAGGGCGTCGTTTTCGTCGCCATGGAGTACATGGCCGGCGGCAACCTGCGGCAGCGGCTGGAGGAGGGCTTGCCGCTGGCCGAGATACGCAGCATCGTCCGCGACATCGCCGCGGCCTTGGACCATGCCCACGGCAGGGGCGTGCTGCACTGCGACATCAAGCCCGAGAACATCCTCTTTCGCGACGCTCCCGGCCTCGGCGGCAGGAGGCCGGCATTGCTTGGCGATTTCGGCATCGCCCGCATCGCGTGGGAAGCCGGGGCGGGTAGCGAGACTTCCTCGCAAGCGAGCACGCCCTACGCGAGCCCAGAGCAGCTAGCAGGACGAGAACTCGACCATCGTACGGACCTTTACAGCCTGGGCGCCGTCCTGCACCTGATGCTGGCGGGCGAACCGCCCCCTCGGACCGGTGCCGACGGCGTCGTTCGACTGCACGAGGCAACGCCGCGCTTGCCGCGCAACTTCGCGCCCTTCGTCGACGTCATGAGCCGGGTGCTGGCGCCGCTGCCCGAAGCTCGCCCGGCATCGGGTGCGGAGTTTGCGGGCGAACTCGACGCGGTGGCGGTGGAAGGTGCGCCCGACGTGGTGGTGCGCGCCGCGACCGTGACCACGGCCGAAATCCAGTCCGTCGCGCCTATCGGCGATGTTCCAGACCCGCTCGTCACGCGCGCGGAACCACGGCGCCAGAGGCGTCGCCGCCGGCGTTGGTTGGCATCCGCGCTTGGCGTCGCGCTGGTGGTGGGCGTGACGGCGGTGCTGCGGCCAGACTGGCCGGCTCGTGCCGTGGCGCTTCTGGGGCTCGCCGAAGACCCGGACATCGCTGTTGCCTGGAACGACGCGGAGGCGCTCGGAGCCGACCCCAACCAGTCCCTCGGCGCGGTGGTGGCGGCATATCGTCGGGTGCTGGAACTGGACCCGACCAATGCCGAAGCCGCTGCCGCCATCGACGCCGCGGCGGCCCGCTGGAAGCAGGATGTGCAGGCCGCCATCGAGACGGACGATCTGGCGCTAGCTTCGACTCGGCTCGACGATGTGGCGACGGTGTTCCCGGCCGACCCGGACACCTCAAGCCTCCTCAATCGGCTACGCAATCGGCGTCATGCTGAGCAACTCATCAACGATACGCAGCGGCTGCTTGAGCGTGCCGGACTGTCGCACGAACCATCCGCCACCGCGGCGATCCAGGCCTATCAGGAGGCGCTGCGGCTCAGCCCGGGCGACCCGACCGCGTTGGCCGCGCTCGATGCGCTGGCGGAGCACTACACCGGTCTCGCCCGCGATGCCGCCGTCGCCGGGGATGTGGCCGATGCCATGAACAACCTGGGCCGAGCAGTGACGGCGAACCCGGATTTCGCCGGCCTTGCCGATGTCCGTGCCACCATCAATGCCGCCGCCACGCTGCAGGCGCAGATGGACGCCATGCTGCAGCAGGCGGCGGACTTGCGCGAACGGGGGGCGCTCATCGATCCGCCGGCATCCAACGCGGCGCAGATCTACCATCAGGTGCTCGCGACGGATCCGGCCAATGCGGTGGCCATGCAGGGGCTGGCGGAGGTGTCGGCGCAGGTGCTCACCGTATTTGTTGCCGAGCTTGAGGCGGGACGCCAGCAAGAAGCGCGCCGGTTAATCGACCGCTCGGTGGCGTCTGGCCTCGATGAAGGCGCCGTGAACGACATGAAAGGGCGCCTGGAGCAGGAAATCGCCCGGCTCGAACAGGTGGCCGATCTCCTGGCCGAGGCGAGGATGCTGTTCGCCGAGGGCTACATCACGGAACCGGTGGAAGCCAATGCCGTGGCCCGTTTGCGGGAGGCAACGCGGCTGGACCCAGGCAACGCCGAGGCGCAAGAGTTGCTTGCGGCATGCGCCGAGCGACTCGCGGCGGTGGCGGAGGACGCCCATGCCGCCGGCATGGACGAGGAAGCGGGGCGCTATCTGGACCTTGCCCTCACCGTAACTCCCGGCGTGCAGGCATGGCGCGAGCGTCGCGATGCCTGGCTCGCAGATGGCAGAGAATGAGGGGCGAGCGCACGGTTCCCGGCAGCGATGCGAAAACGCGAGAAAAAATGGAGAAAAAGTGCGAGAAGGCGCGAAAAAGTGTTGTTTCTGAGGGAGTAGGGGAGTAGGGTGCGCGCATCTCCAGCGCCACGAATGGGTCGTTCATGACCATCTTGGTGATGGACGACGACGATTCGGTTGCATCGCCGCTGATCCACCATCTATGTGAGCTCGGCTACGAGGCGGTTGCCCCGGCCAAGGCCGTCGTCGCCTTCGCCGAATCGCTCGACGAAGCGCAGGCCGTTCTGTGCTCCTTCAACGGCTCATGGCCCCGTCGTCTCGAGGCGGTTCGGGCGATTGCCCGCGGCGTGCCCGTGCTGATGACCGCACCGCAAATGCCGCCCGCCGAAGACCTGTTGGCGGCGGTGCGGGCAGGTGCGGACGACTTCGTGATCTGGCCGGCCGGGCGCGGCGAACTCGACGAGCGCATCCGCGCCAACACGGCCGACCGCAGACCCGGTGCCACCGATCCCGCGCTGGTGCGTTTCCAGGCCGATCTCGAACGGGACCAACGCGCTGGCCGCCAGGTGCAGCGTGCCATGCTCCCCACCAACCCCATGGTCATCTCCGGCTATCGCCTGAGCCACCAGGTGCGCTCGTCGCTGCTCCTGTCGGGCGACTTCGTGGATTACTTTCGCATCACCGACCGGCAGTTCCTGTTTTACGTTGCGGACGTGTCCGGCCACGGCGCTTCGAGCGCGTTCCTGACCGTTGTGCTGCGCAATCTCTCCCGGCGGCTGCGGCGGGAGTTCCATCCGCGCGGCAACGGCGCGGACCCCGCCAACATGCTGGTGGCGCTCAACGGAGACATCCTCGACTACGAGATCGACAAGCATGTGGCGATGTTCATGGGGGTGGTCGATGTGGAGGACCACACCCTCACTTACGCCAATGCCGGACACTTCCCGCATCCGGTGTATGTCGGTGCCGACGGAGGCGAGTTCCTGGCGGCGACGGGCAAGCCGCTGGGCCTCTTCCTGCAGGTTTCCTATCGCACCCGCACCGTGCCGTTCGGCGTCGGCGACCACGTGGTGGTGTTCTCGGACGGCGTGCTCGACGCGATGGACGCGCCAAGCCTGACCGCCAAGGAAGAATGCCTGGTGGAATGCGCAGTGCGGCGGGCGCCGGACATCGATGCCATGTGGGGCGCTGCCGGAGTGCGCGACGCAACGCCGGGCCCCGATGACATGACCTGCCTTGTCGTAAGTCGGGAGCCCTCGAAAGCAGAGCCGCAGCCGTGACCGTGGGCCGCATCTTCGCCGCCAATCGCGACGGTGCCTACGTGATGAAATTCGTGGGTGACGTGCGGCTCAACCTCTGCATCGCCGTGGACGAGTTTCTGGACCGGATGTTCAACGATCCGGAGTTCCGCTCGGTGCTGGTGGACCTCTCCACCACCGAAGGCATCGACAGCACCTCCCTCGGCATGTTGGCCAAGCTATCCAACCGCACCCGCGAGAGCGAGCGTCCGACCCCCGTCCTCGTCTCCACCAACCCCGACATCACCCGCCTGCTGCTGACGATGGGCTTTGACGACGTGTTCCAGATCATCGAGGAGCCGCTCGAGCACGAAAGCCAGCTTGGCGAGCTGCCGGGAGCGGAACTAGGCGCCGAGGATCTGCGATCGCGGGTGCTCGAAGCGCACCGAACGCTCATGGGCATGAATGAACATAATCGATTAGAATTCAAGGATTTGGTAGCGACTCTTGAAGCATCAGGTTAAGAGAGGTCGCGACGAAGAACCCAGCGAAGATCGGTCAGTTCCTCTTGAGCGGTGCGGCCAACTTCGCCGCAATGAACTCCCCGTGGGACAAGTACAGCAAGTCCGAGATGCGCCGGATGGCCGCCTCCTCGTAGTGGTGTTGGTTGCCGTCGAAGCGGGCCAGTCGCCACATATGCCGGAGGATGTCGGCGCGTTCTTGGCGCGAGCAGGTCTCGTTCAACAGGCGCGTGAAGGGATAGACGCCGGCGCTGGTGTCGTGCAGTTCCCGGGCGCGCTTTATGGTGGATTCCACCGCGTCGCCCTCTAGCCCCCAACTCGCGCGCAGGGCCTCTTTGATGCAGGCGATCTCGTCTTCGGCGATGTCGTGGTCTGCCCACGCCACTTCGAGCAGCAACATGGTGGCGGCCAGTGGGGCGGTGAACTCCTCGTCGTCTTCGGGCGTGGTTTCTGGACCCGTCAGGAACTCGCGCAGCCTCGCCAGCATCAGGCGGCTCGCAAGGTGAGGTTCGGTGCCACCTGCTCGAAGGCCTCGAGCAGATCGCCCACCCGGGCATCCGGACGGCGCGCGAAGGTGCTCAAGGCGCGGCGGAAGCGCCTTGCGCCGGGGCGGCCGCTGCCGAGCCCCATCATGTGCCGGGTCAGGTCGTGCAGGCGTGCGCCGTCGGCCAGGGCGCTTTCCACATACGGCACATAGGCATCCACGATGGCGGCGGCACCGAGTGCGGTGCCGCCCGTGAGCCGGGCATGGAGCGCGGCCAGCCACTCTGGCCGGTTGTACGCGGCGCGCCCCACCATCACGCCGTCCGCCCATGCGAGGCATTCGAGGGCTTGACCGACTTCGGAGATGCCGCCGTTGACGACGATGCGCAAGTCGGGAAAGTCGCGAGCCAAGCGCTGCACACGGTGGAACTTGAGCGGCGGGATCTCGCGATTCTGCGCTGGCGAAAGGCCCTTCAGCACGGCGATGCGGGCATGGACGATGAAGGTGGAAACTCCAGCGCCTGCCACACGGCCAACGAAGTCGCGCAGGAAGCCGTAGTCGTCGTGTTCGTCCACGCCGATGCGGCACTTGACGGTAACCGGCAGCGAGCAGGCCTCCTGCGTTGCCCTCGTCGCTTCCGACACCCGCTCCGGCGTCCGCATGAGGCAGGCGCCAAACGCGCCTTCGCGCACCTTGGGCGAAGGGCAGCCAACGTTGAGATTCACCTCGTCGAAGCCGAGCCGCTCGGCAAGCCCCGCGGCGTGCGCCAGGTCCGCCGGATCGTTGCCGCCAAACTGTACGGCCAGCGGATGCTCGGCTGAGCTGAAGCGCAAGAGCCGCTGCCAGTCGCCGTGGCGGACAGCGGCCGCGGGGATCATCTCCGTATAGAGCCTTGCCCGTGGCGCCGCGATGCGGTGCAGCACCCGGCAATGACGGTCCGTGCAGGCCATCATCGGAGCGACGCAGAGCCGCCACGATGGATTGGCGGTGGAGGTGATTGGTTCCATGGACGAAGTGTAGCCGGTTGCTGGTATGGTGCCGCCGCTTGGGAAGAGGGGATGCAAGCCCGTGGGGCAGAGCGGCGCTCGGGCGCTGGAGGTGACGGACCTGGTCACGGAGTTCCGCACGCCCGCAGGCGTTGGCAGGGCCGTGAACGGCGTCTCGTTCCACGTCGATACCGGCGAGACGCTCGGCATCGTTGGCGAGTCGGGCTGCGGCAAGAGCGTCACCGCCTTGTCGGTGCTGCGGCTGGTGCCGAGCCCGCCCGGCCACATCGTCGCCGGTACGGCCCTGCTTGAAGGCCGCGACCTCCTTTCGCTGCCGGAACGCGAGATGCGCGACCTGCGGGGCAACCGCATCGCGATGATCTTCCAAGAACCCATGACCTGCCTCAATCCGGTGCTTACGGTGGGGTTTCAGATTGCCGAGACGCTGCGCCGCCATCAGGGAATGTCGCGCGCAAGTGCCCGCGCCCGGGTGGTGGAACTGCTTGATCTCGTGCGCATCCCGGAAGCCGCCCGTCGCTCCCGCGAGTATCCGCATCAGCTTTCCGGCGGCATGCGGCAGCGCGCCATGATCGCGATGGCGCTCGCCTGCAATCCTGGCGTCCTGATCGCCGATGAACCCACGACGGCGCTGGACGTGACCATTCAGGCGCAGGTGCTGGATCTCATGCGCGACCTGCAGGAACGGCTCGGCACGGCGGTGGTGCTCATCACCCATGACCTGGGCGTCGTGGCCGAGACGGCGCACCGGGTCGTGGTGATGTACGCCGGCCGCAAGGTCGAGGAAGCCTCGGTGGAGGAGATCTTCGCAAAGCCCTTGCACCCCTACACGCAAGGGCTGCTGGCATCGGTGCCACGCGTGGGCGGCGGTGGCAGTCGCCTTGCCGAGATTCCGGGGGTGGTGCCAGCGCTGTCGGAACTGCCGGCCGGCTGCGCCTTTGCACCCCGGTGTCCCCGTGCCGACGAGCGTTGCCGGGGCGGCGTGCCGCCGTTCGAGATGGACGAGGGCCACGGCGTGGCGTGCTGGCATGCTTGAAGTCGAAGGGCTGAAGATGCACTTCCCCATCCGCGCCGGGGTCTTCGGCGGCGTGGTGGGGCACGTTCATGCGGTGGATGGCGTGAGCTTCGATGTCGGCGAAGGCGAGACCGTGGGCCTCGTCGGGGAAAGCGGCTGCGGCAAGACCACGGTCGGGCGATCGGTGCTGAGGCTCCTGAAGCCCACCGCCGGACGAATCCGCCTCGAAGGCGAAGACATCACCCATCTCGGCAACCGTGCGCTGCGCTCGCATCGGCGGCGGATGCAGATCATCTTCCAGGACCCGTTTTCATCGCTCGATCCACGCATGAAGGCGCGGGACATCGTCGGAGAGCTGTTGGACGTGCGCGGAGTCGCACGGGGAGCCGAGCGAGACGAGCGGGTGGAAGCGCTGTTCGAGCGGGTGGGCCTCAGGCGCGACCAACTCAGCAACTATCCGCACGAGTTCTCCGGCGGCCAGCGCCAGCGCCTCGGCATCGCCCGTGCGCTGTCGCTCAATCCGCGCCTGATCGTCTGCGACGAGCCGGTGTCGGCGCTCGACGTGTCGATCCAGGCGCAAGTCATCAACCTCTTGATGGACCTCAAGCGGGAGCTCTCGCTCTCGTATCTGTTCATCGCCCACGACCTTGCCGTGGTGGAACACATCAGCGACCGCGTGGCGGTGATGTATCTCGGCCGCATCGTCGAGTTCGCCCGCGCCAAGGACCTGTTCGAGAATCCCCAGCACCCCTACACCGAAAGCCTGCTGGCGGCGGTGCCCTCGACGGACCCCGGCCGGCGGCAGCGCCGGCGACTCCTGCAAGGCGACGTGCCAAGCCCCATCAACCGCCCTTCGGGTTGCCACTTCCATCCCCGCTGCCCATACGCCACCGAACAATGTCGCGAAGAAGACCCCCAACTCAAACCGGTAGCCGAAGGCCACCTCGCAGCATGTCACCTGCGATGAAGGCGCACCTCTGGAGGGAGGGCATCTTGCCCTCCATCGCGCCGCTAGGCGCGCGTTGCCTTGGATCGGCGCCATCGCGAGAACGCGCCTTTCGGTGCGTGTGGAGGGCAAGATGCCCTCCCTCCAGAGGAGCTTCGTTGGTTGTTGGGTTGATGTTCTGCCTCGCCGGCTGTTCCGGCGACAGCGACCACCGCCCGCAAGAAACCATCGACGCTGCCGCCGCCACCATCAGCGACAGCGCCGAGCCGATGTACGGCGGCCATCTGCGCGTCGGCTATGTCCTCGAACCCACATCCCTCGACGCCGTGCTGGGCCGCTCCGGCGGCGATGCCTATTACTGGCGCCAGATCTACGACCAACTCGTGGACATAAACCACAGCCTCGAGCCTCGCCTATCCCGCTCGCTGGCCACATCGTGGGAGATTTCCGAAGACCCCGACTCCATCACCTTCCACCTGCGCCAAGGCGTCGTCTTCCACGACGGCACCCCGTTCAACGCCGAGGCGGTGAAGTTCAACGTCGAGCGCATCCTAGATCCCAAGACGATGGCGACGCCGCGTGCGTCCATGACCGTGATCGAGTCAGTCGATGCCTTGGACGAACACACCGTGCGCTTCAACCTGCTCCGCCCCTGGGGCGCGGGCATCAACATGCTGGCGGATCGCGGCGGCGTGATGAACTCGCCGGCCGAGGTGCTGGCCTTGGGCGCCGACTACGGCTGGAAGCCTTCCGGCACGGGCCCGTTCCGGGTCAACAAGGTCATCACCGGCACCATGGTGAATCTGATTCGCAACGAAGACTACTGGGCCAAGGACGATGCCGGCCGGCCCCTGCCTTATCTCGATGAAGTAACCATCCGCGTGATCCGCGACGAAACCGTGCTGGCCTCTGCCCTCCGCACCGGCGAGATCGACGTCGCCTATCTGCCATACAAGGACGTGGCCGCCTTCCGCCGCGACCCGCGCTTCTCCATCGAAACCATGGACGGCAGCGGCGTGGCGTTGCTTCTGGCGTTCAACGTCGGCCATGAGTTGGTGAGCGACGTGAACCTGCGCCTCGCCATTTCCCACGCCATCGATCCGCACGTGATCAACCGCGCCATCTACTTCGACAAGGTGATGGTGGCGGACTCCGGGATGTGGCCCGTAGGTGCCTGGGCGCACGACCCCGACGTGCCGCGGCCCACCTTCGATGCCGACAAGGCGCGGCAGTACCTTGCGCTTGGCGGTCGCCCGGACGGCTTCGAGTTGACGACGGTGGTCAACAACACGCCTGTCAACATCCTCGCCGCGGAGGTGATCCGCGCCATGCTGAAGAAGATCGGCGTGACGCTGAATATCGAGGTGATGGCGGTGGGAGTCGCCGGCGAGAGCTTCTTCAACGCCGGCCGCTTCCCCCTCTATCTAACCGGCTGGAGCCGCTACCCGGAACCGGACTGGATCGCCTCCCTCGCCTTCAAGAGCGATGGCTTCTACAACGCCGCCAACCTGCCGCGCCCAGACGTGGACGCGTTGGTGGAGCAGGGCGCCTCGTTCTACGACCAGTCTGACCGGCTGCGTGCCTATCGGCAACTGAACGCCCTCGTGCTGCGCGAAGCTTGGTTCGTGCCGCTCCTGTACGCCACCAGCTACGCCGCCGCCCCCCGCCGGGTAGGCAACTTAGACCGCCTCATGGGCTGGGACGCAAAGATGAACCTGAGGGAGATCTGGATTGCACAGTGACGAGGCGGCGACGCTTGCGCGAAACCGTGCACTGCATTACTCCCACCTGGGGTTGGACATGACGGGCCTTCGGAGGGAAGGCATCCTGCCTTCCCTACGAAGGCCCGCCCGTTGGATTGAAGGGATGTCGTTGCGCCATGGACACCACGACTGAGGCCGCCTGACGCGATGTGGCAGTACATCGTCCGTCGCCTTTTGCAGATGCTGCCCGTGCTGGCGCTGGTGACCTTCCTCGTCCATGCGTTGATGCTGGCGATCCCGGGCGACCCGGTGCGCGCGCTCATCGGCCCGGGCGAGGTGCTCGACGAGGAGCAAATCGCCCTCATTCGCAAGGAGCACCACCTCGACGAACCGGTGCTGGTGCAATACGGCATCTGGCTCAGCAAGGCCGTGCAAGGCGACCTCGGCCGTTCCACCCAGAACCAGCGCCCAGTGGCGGAGGAACTCGGCTCCCGGGCCCTCGTGACCCTGCAATTCGGCATCGTCGCCTGGCTCACGGCACTGTTCGTGGGCGTACCGGCAGGCATCGCCTCGGCGGTGTATCGGGGCCGCCCCGTGGACTACGTGGCGACGGTGCTGTCTATCGGCGGTGTGGCGATACCCAACTTCTGGCTCGGCATCATGGCCATCCTGCTGTTCGGCGTGACCCTCGGCTGGCTGCCGACGCAGGGCTACGTCGACATCTTCGAAGACCCCGTGGAGGGCCTGCGCCACATGGCGCTGCCGGCCTTTGCGCTCGGCGTCACAAGCTGTGCGTTAATCATGCGCCAGAGCCGCTCCGCCATGCTCGAAGTGCTGGCGCAGGACTACATGCGAACCGCCCGTGCCAAGGGCTTAAGCGAGCGCGTGGTGATCTGGATTCACGCGCTGCGCAATGCGCTCTTGCCCGTGGTGACGGTGTTCGGCCTGCAAACCGGCCGCATCTTCGCCGGCGCCGTGGTGATCGAGACCCTGTTCGGCATCCCCGGCATGGGCAACTACATGGTGCAGGCCATCTTCGCCCGTGACTTCGTGGTGGTGCAGGGCGGCGTGCTGCTGATGGCGGTGTCGGTGCTCACGGCCAATCTCATCACCGACCTTGCCTACGCCTGGCTCGATCCGAGGATCAAGTACGGTGACTGACGGCGCGCTGCCAGCGCTCGCTACCGAGCATCCTGCGGTGACGACGCTGCGGCGCTTGCTCGCCATGCCGCAGGCCGCGCTCGGGGTGGTGGTGATCGTGCTGACGGTGCTCGCCGCGCTGCTCGCGCCGTGGATCGTGCCGGTGGACCCGGAAGAGATGGACTTCGACAATCTGCTGAGCGGCATCTCGGCGGAACATTGGCTGGGTTCGGACCAGATGGGCCGCGACACGCTGGCGCGGCTCATCGTCGGTGCCCAGGTGGCGCTGATGGTGAGCATCGGCGCGGTGGGGCTCGGCGTTGCCCTCGGCGTGCCGCTGGGGCTCGCCTCGGTGCATTTTCGCGGCTTCGTGGACGACGTCATCATGCGGGTGATGGACGCCTTGGTAGTGTTTCCGAGCCTGCTGATCGCGGTAGGGCTCGCCGCCGCCATGGGCGGCTCGCTGGTCACGGTGATCGTCGCCATTGGCCTTGCCAACGTGCCCTGGATGGCGCGCGTGGTGCGCAGCCAAGGCCTGACGGTGCGCGAACTCGACTATGTGGCGGCGGCGCAGGCCGGCGGCATGAGCAACGTGCGCATCATCGTCCGCCACATCCTGCCGAACAGCGTCGCTCCGGTGATCGTGCAGGCGACCCTCGGCATGGGCTACGCGGTGCTGACGGAAGCGGCACTCGGCTTCATCGGCGTCGGCATCCAGCCACCAACCCCCACCTGGGGCAACATGCTGCAGCAGGCATTTCCCATGCTGGACCAGCAGCCCCTGCTCTCGGTAGTCCCCGGCCTCGCCATCTTCCTGCTGGTGCTCGCCTTCAATTTCGTCGGCGACGCCTTGCGCGACATCCTGGATCCAAGGCTAAAGGGCGTGGTCGACGCCTAGGCTCGACCTTGATCACAAATCACTCCAAAGTTGTATCAAGATATGTCCAATTATCTCTCCACTTTATCTTCATTTTTACGAATCAAGCGCGTATAGTGCGCCGCCATTGACTCTTGCTTGCCGGGACACTTGCCCATGCCGAGACAGCGAACGATCGAAGCGCCGGTTCACGCCATCGGCGTCGGAGTCCACACCGGCAACATCGCTCGCATCACGCTGCGCCCTGCTCCCGTCGATACCGGCATCGAGTTCACCCGCACCGACACCCCGCACCGGCGGCCGATCAAGGCGCGGGCAGAGAACGTCTGCGACACCACCCTCGCCACCAGCATCGGCATGGAGGGCGTGCAGATCGCCACCGTCGAGCACCTGCTGTCGGCGCTGTGGGGGCTCGGCATCGACAACCTCCATGTCGATCTGCACGGCGAGGAGGTGCCGATCATGGATGGCAGCGCCCAGCCGTTCATCGACTTGGTGCACAGCGTCGGCATCCGCGAGCAGGACGCCGCCAAGCGCTACATCCTCATCACCCGCGAGGTGCGGGTGAGCCACGGCGACGCGATTGCCACGCTCAAGCCCTACGACGGCTTCAAGGCGGGCTACACGTTCGTGTTCGACCATCCGGTGTACAACCGCTATCCCAAGCACGCCGAGCTCGACTTCGCCGACATCAGCTATGTGGACGACGTCAGCGGCGCCCGTTCGTTCGGCTTGACGCGAGAGCTCCCGCAGGCGCAAGCGATCAAGCGTTGCCTTGGTTCAAGCCTTGCCAACGCGGTGGGCATTGACGACCACGGCATCATCAACGACGAGGGGCTGCGCTACCCGGACGAGTTCGTCAAGCACAAGATCCTCGACGCCATCGGCGACCTCTACCTTCTGGGGCTGCCTCTGATCGGCGCGTTCGAGGGCTACATGTCCGGCCACGCCCTCAACAACACGCTGGCCATGGCGCTCTTGCGCTGTACCGACGCGTGGACCTTGGTGGAGTCAGACGACGCAGCCGCACTGGGCGCTGCCCGCCGCACCGCCCAACTGAACTGACACGCCCTTTCGACGGGCGGCCTTCTTCGAGCGAGGGCCGGATGCCCCTCGCCCCACGCCCTGAACGGGTTCCGTAAAATGCCACTTCGCGCGTTTGCCTAGAGCATAGGGCTCCGTCATGAGCGTTCGTACCAGGGTCGCCCCCAGCCCCACCGGCGACCCCCACGTCGGCACCGCCTATATGGCGCTCTTCAACTACGCCTTCGCCCGCCGTCAGGGCGGCCGCTTCATCCTGCGCATTGAGGACACCGATCGTGCCCGCTCGAGTGCGCCTTCGGAGAGCGCCATCTTCGAAGCGCTGCGCTGGCTGGGCCTCGACTGGGACGAGGGCCCTGACGTCGGCGGCGCCAGCGGACCGTATCGCCAGAGCGAACGGCGCGAGACCTACACGCAGCACACCCAAACGCTATTAGAGAACGGCAAGGCATTCCACTGCTTCTGCTCCCGCGAGCGCCTCGATGCCGTGCGGCGGGACCAGCAGAGGGCAGGAGAAACGCCGCGCTACGACGGCCATTGCCTGGCGCTCGACCCCAACGAGGCCCGCGCCCGGGCAGCCGCCGGCGAAGAGCACGTGATTCGCCTTGCCGTGCCCCCCGAGGGCACGTGCGAAGTCGAGGACGGCCTGCGCGGAACCATCGAGATTCCCTGGCAGCAAGTGGACATGCAGGTGCTGGTGAAGGCCGACGGTTTCCCGACCTATCACCTGGCCGTGGTGGTGGACGATCACCTCATGGCCATCAGCCACGTGCTGCGCGGCGAGGAGTGGATCAACTCTAGCCCGAAGCACCAGCTCCTCTACGACGCCTTCGGCTGGGACATGCCGCAGCACTACCACCTGCCGCTCCTGCGCAACCCCGACCGCAGCAAGCTCTCCAAGCGCAAGAACCCCACCGGCATCGACTACTACCGCCGCCGAGGCTACCTGCCGGAAGCGGTGCTGAATTACCTCGCCCTGATGGGCTGGTCCATGCCGGATGAACGCGAAATCTTCAGCTTGGCCGAGATGATCGAGAACTTCGACCTCGGCCGGGTGTCCGTGCGCGGCCCGGTGTTCGACCCGGAAAAGCTCGACTGGCTGAGCGGCCAACACCTGCGGGCGCTCAAACCCGACGATTTCGCCGCCCGCTTCCGCGACTGGGCGAACCCAGACCGTCTGGCCTCTCTCGTACCCCTCGTCCAGGAACGAACCGAGCGCTTCAGCGACTTGGCAGGCCAGGTGGACTACCTCGTTGGCGACCGCGACCCCCTTACCGAAGAGAGCTTCGCCGCCACCAAGCGCCCACCGGAGGAATGCCGACGCATCCTCGACCATGCACTGCGCGCTCTCGAACCCGTGGAGCCGTGGGAGCGGGACGCACTCCACGAAGCGGTCGCCTCCCTTGCCACGGCGATGGACCTAAAGCTCCGCGACCTGATGCCACCCTTGTTCCTCGCCATCGCCGGTCGCAGCCGGGCCCTGCCCCTGTTCGACTCCATGGCCTGGCTCGGGCGCGACCTGACCCGCGACCGCCTCCGCACCGCCGTCGAGGCCCTGGGCGGGATCAGCAAGAAGGAGGCGAAGCGCTTCGAACGGGCCTGGCGCGATCTCTGGTAGGCTCATTCGCACACCGACTTTCCACGAAGGAGGGCGCCCCATGCCCCACGACATCGTCATCCGCAACGGCACGCTGGTGGACGGCACCGGCGCCCCAGGCCGCCCCGGCGATCTCGCTCTCGACGGCGACCGCATCACCGCCGTAGGCGAAGTGCCCGAACGGGGCCGCCGCGAAATCAACGCCGACGGCAAGTTCGTCACCCCAGGCTTCGTCGACATCCACACCCACCTCGACGCCCAGATCGCCTGGGACCCCATCGCCTCCTCGTCCTGCTACCACGGCATCACCTCGGCGGTGATCGGCAACTGCGGCGTCACCTTCGCCCCGTGCAAGCCAGCAGACCGAGACTATCTCGCGAGCATGATGGAATCCGTCGAGGACATCCCCCGCGACTCCATCAACGCGGGCCTGCCGTGGGACTGGGAAACCTACGGCGAATACCTCGCCTCCATCGACCGCATGGACAAGGGCATCAACGTCGGCGGCATGGTGGGGCACTGCGCCGTTCGCATCCACGCCATGGGCGAACGCAGCCTCTCCGACGACCCAGCCGAAGCCACCGATGACGACATCGCCCGCATGTGCGACCTGGTGGACGAGGCCATCGGTGCCGGCGCCCTGGGTTTCTCCACCTCCCGCACCTTCCTGCACAAGGTGCCGGACGGACGCCACGTGCCCGGCACCTACGCCGACCCGAAGGAACTCCTCGCCATGGGTCGCGTGCTGGGCCGCCACGGAAAGGGCATCTTCGAAGGCGCCCTGCGCATCGGCGAGCGCGACCGCGAGGAGCATCTGCCCAAGACGCGCGCCGAAATCGCCTGGGTGGGCGAACTCTCGCGCCAAAACAACGTGCAATGCACATTCGGCCTCGCCCACAGCTACCGCCGCCCCGACCTCTACCGCCGCGTGATCGAGTTCGCCGAGGAAGAGAACGCCAAGGGCGCCCGGCTACGCCCGCAAACCAGCTCGCGCGGCATCGGCGGCCTCTTCGGCCTCGACCACCGCACCCCGTTCGACGCCACGCCAGCTTGGCGAGAACTGAATTCGAGGTCCTTTGCCGAGCGCGTCCGAGCGCTGGAAGACGAGTCGTTCCGAGCCCGCCTCGCCGACCTCACCGAAACACCAACCCTCGATCTCGCACAGGCATACATCCTCACCGACGACGACCTCGACTACGTCCACGACCGCGACCGCTCGCTGGCCGCACTGGCCGAACGCACCGGCCAAACCCCGGTGGCAGCCTTCATCGAACTCAACCGGCGCCACAAGGGCCGCGTGCAGCTCTGGCACCCCGGCCTCAACCAATCCATGGACGCCATCGAGGAGATGATCACCAACCCCACGGTGGCCATGGGCCTCGCCGACTCCGGCGCCCACGTAGGCCAGATCATGGACGCAAGCTCGCCAACCTGGCTCCTCACCTACTGGGTGAAGAACCGAGGCGTCATGTCCCTCGAACAGGCCGTGCAAAGCTGGACCAGCGACACCGCAGCCATCTTCGGCATCCGCGAACGCGGCGTGCTCACCGAAGGCGCCTTCGCCGACGTGAACGTCATCGACATGGACACCCTGGCGATGGAACTCCCCGAATACCGCCACGACTTCCCCGGTGGCGCCGGCCGCTACGTCCAACGCGGCCGAGGCTACGACCAGGTGATCGTCAACGGCCAAGTCTTCATGGAAACCGGCGAACCCGCCGGCGCCCTCGCGGGGGTGACGCTCCGAAGCTGAGGACGGCGCGAGAAAAGCCGAGAGAAGCGCCGGCAGGCGAGCGTTATCCAATAAGAAAGTGAGCCTGAAGGCGGGTTTCTCTCGCGGACGCTGACTGCCGGTTTTCGGACGGTTTGAAGGGAGGGATCGTAGGATTGGCATCCGAGGGAGGCAAGGTCTGGCAACTTGCGCACGCCGGGACGCGATCGGGCTTCCGACGGGATCGGCTGGGACTGGCGCGAGGGGATGGTGCGAGCGCGCGCTTGCTTGCACAGGTGCGGCGCGCCAAAACCCACGCCATAGGGCGCGCCGCCGCAGTTCGAGGCTGCAAGCGCGCGCGGGGCGGGCGGGGTGGAACCTGCCTGCGGGCGCCCTCCGTGCAGGCCGGATGGGCCGTTCAGGCAGCCGCCGGAGCCACCTGTCCGATGCGTCGGAACAGTTCGTCGCGGGCGTCGTTCGCCTGCCGGTTCGCCTCGAGATCGGATGCCGCGTAGGCAATCCGGTCGAGGTCGGCGAAGGTCACTCCGGGCTTGAGGAACCGCTCGGCGTCCGTCAGCGACTTCAGCTTCTCGTAGGGTGTCGCCACGTCCTGCCTGCGGTAGCGGCGGCGCACCTTCCCCCTGCAGTCGCGGACCTCGGTGGCGAACAGGCAGGGACGGTGGTGGTTGAGGTACGGCGACAGCACGCCCCGGGAGAAGTCGTTGACCTCGGCCGCGAAGCGCTGCGGGATGTGGTCGTGGCCGAACCAGCGGCGCACGACGCTGGCGTTCTTGCCCTCGACCAGGGCGTTGTCGTTGGAGCGCCGCGCCCGCGACTTGGTGAAGCTGGGCACGTGCAGCTTGTTGAGCATGGCCGCGACCTGGTGGTTGACGTACTCCGAGCCGTTGTCGGCGTGGAAGCCGAGCACGGCGAACGGCAGCGAGAGGAGCATCTCCTCCAGCACCGGCACCAGGAACGCCTCGGAGATGGCGGCCACCGCGCCGACGTGCTCGAACTGGGTGACCTCGTCGACGAGGTTGACGTGGTAGAGGCCCTTGGCGCCGTTGCGGTCGCCCTGGTGGACGGTGTCCACGCGCACGTGTCCCGGCTGGCCGTCCGGATCCGGCCGCCGCCGCTCGCCGATCCGCGCCGCGGTCGGCTTCGTGTGCTCGAAGGTCGTCCGCTGCGTCCGGTAGGTCTTCGACCGCCGCAGGTTGTACAGGTGCGACACCGACAGCCGCGACAGGCGCCTGAAGCGGGCGTCGCCGAACACCTCGTACTGGCGCCGCAGCACCTCGCACGCCGCCGGGCCGCAGAGCTGGCCGCCGATCTCGTCGGCCTGCGCCAGCAGGCGGATGTCCGCCGCCGTATACACCCGCTCGAACGGCCGACCGCTGTTCGCCCCGCGCCGGTCCTCGATGCGTCCGGTCTCCCGGTGCTGGGCGACGAGCCGCGTCACCTGGGCGCGCGACAGTCCCGTCGCCTTCATCAGGAACTCCCGCACCGTCCCCTTGCCCGCCCGGCCGAGCGCTCCGTAGTCCAGCCGCACCAGCGTTCGCCGAACGAACACGTACGCCTCCTCGCGGTCGGCTGGCTTGAACCCCACTTCCCCGCTGCCGTCGAGGAACCCCTTGATCTGCTCCACCGTCCGGAGCCGTTCGGTCTGCAATGTCACGATCATCCTCCGAATGATCGTCCGAAACCGAACCGCTCAGGCTCATGTAGCGTTGGAAACCCGTGCGCCCTTCAGGCTCACATAGCGTTGGACAACTCTAGGCGTTGATTCACGCGCCAAAGCGCGTAAGATGCGCGCCTTCGCGGGTGTTTAGCTCAGTTGGGAGAGCGACGGCCTTACAAGCCGTAGGTCGCAGGTTCGAACCCTGCAACACCCACCACCGCCCGCAACGGGCGGGATCGAAAAAGGAGCGGTAGTTCAGCTGGTTAGAATACCGGCCTGTCACGCCGGGGGTCGCGGGTTCGAATCCCGTCCGCTCCGCCATCCTCACTACGTGCTAGGGGAAGTACGGGCCCGGGTTCCGGTTGCGGCAACGGGGGCTCTCGAATGAGCCTCAGCGACAGGGAGGACGAACTGTTCGAGTCTTGGCCGGCGCGGCAGGAGCCCTTCGTACGGGACGGGGTCGTTGACGCCGATGAATGCGCCCGCAGTCGCGTGAAGCTCCTATTCGTCCTCAAGGAGGTAAACGACCTAGGTGGTGGCGGTTGGGACCTACGGGAACTTCTACGGGCCGGCGGCCGCGCCCAGACCTGGAACACGGTGGCGAGGTGGGTCGAGGGCATCGATCGACTTCCGTGCATCGTGCCATGGACCGAGCTTTTCGTCGATCGACGACATTCGACGAAGCCGCGCCCTGCGGAAGGTGGTGGCCGTCAATCTGAAGAAGCAGCCGGGCGGCGGGGTGGCGGACGACGTCCAATCGAGAGAGGCGACGCAACGCGACCGCCGGTTAATCAATCGGCAGTTGTCCTTGTATGAACCCGACTACGTGATCTGCTGCGGCAGGTCCGTGACTGACCTGCTCTTCGGTGCGGAGCCCTTTGGCGTATATCCACTAAACAATTTTGAATGGAAGTCGACAGGGCGCGGGGTGTGGTACAAAACCGTTGGACGGACGCCCCATATTGCGTATTCCCATCCACAAGCGCGGATGCCGGGCAACCTCCTGTACTATGGGCTGATCGACGCCGTGGCGGAGTTGGCGAGTTCTTGACATCTACTTTGTGGGCCGGTTCGGCGAGCCCTCTAATCCACCGCAAGTTCGGCGTATACAAGCTCGTAAAACAACGTCTACTGATATGTTGGGCGGGCAATGTATGCAAGAAATGCAATCCGTGCTAGACGCCTCCACCGCCACGTTTGCCGGTGCCAACGCGCCGAAGCGCAGCTTGCGACACCCCCACTCCCCGGTATGACATCGGCGGCGATTGGGTTCGCGGGAAGAAAGTCGATGAGTTCTCGCCTTCGTCCTCGGTGAAGAGATTGCTTGCCTGACGCGTGAATGTCGGCGTCTCCGCTACGGTCTGCATGGAACGCCATATAACCCATTGGGCGACTTCGGGGCAGGGCCGGCCACGGGTCTGTGGGACGAAGATGTCTGTGTGTCGGGGTGTTGCTGGTGCACGCCGCGATCGACTCCGGGTACAGTGACCCCATGTGGGATTGGATGTCCGTCACTGCGTTCGTGACGACCGTAGCGCTCCAGGGCACGGCTGACGGTGGGGAAACACCCATCACCGAGATCGAACTCCACATGCGTATGCACGGTGATTTCGAGGCTTGCACGGTCCCGACGGACTTGCCTCCCCGCCCCCGCCACATCGATCCGCTCACCCACGCTGGACTGCGAAGCCGGTGCGTCGAACTGGCGCGGGTGGGCGTCCGCGAGTGCATCCACGTCCAGGTCGGCGTCGTGCGCGACTTTGACGGGAGCTTCCTCGTCGACGTGGAGGTGGAACCCGACTTCGCTGCCGCTCCCGACGCGGTGCAGCAACTGCGGGCGTCGGGGATTGGCGGTCTTGCCGAGCGTGGGGCCATCCTCGCACGATGGCCGAGGGGAGCGTGGCACGACGTGCGAATCTGCCTCGACGCCGCTCAGGTTGTTCGAAGACGCATCGATGTGCCGGCGCGTTGCACGCTGCTAGAAAGCGAGTACTGGGGCAAGCCGCATTCCGCAACACTGGAACGGGCAGGTGACCGCGGATGCGTGGTGGCTACCAACACCGAAAGCCATCCAATGCTCATCAACGCGTTTATCGCTCCGCCTGCGGAGGATGAAGCAAGCAGGTACTTCCGCCGGGACGAACAGGCATCCCGCCCGGCCTGCGTCGAGCCGGGGGAGGTGCGGCGCTCGAACTACGAGCTCGTTGGGCCATGGGCACAAGCCTGGCATGTGCTGCACTATTGGGTGATGGTCGGCGACACTGGGGATTGCCGCAACTAATCGAGAGGGGTCGTCGAGTGGCGGAATACGACGCTATCGCGAACGAGTACAGGGAGTCCAAGGCGCTGCCGTTTCGCGAGTGCGTCGAGCGGCACACGCTGTTCGAACTGCTGGGCGATGTCTGCGGCCGAACCGTATTGGACCTTGCCTGTGGAGATGGTTTCTACACGCGCCTGCTCAGGCAGGCGGGTGCTGCAGAGGTCACAGGGGTCGATGTGTCCGAGGGCATGGTCGAGCTTGCCGAGGACCGTGAACGGCGACAGCCGCTCGGCTGCCGATATGTGTGTGCGGACGTTGCCGCCTTCGAGCCTGCTGAACGTGTGGATCTTGTGGTGGCCGCATACCTGCTCAACTACGCGAGGACGCCCGGCGAACTCGTGCACCTCTGCCGAGCTTGCCATGGCGCACTACGGCCGGGTGGGCGGTTTGTTGGCCTGAACAACAATGTGCGCAACGTTCCGTTGGCTGCCGGATCGCTCAGGAAGTACGGTCTCGAGCGTACGTGGGCCAACCCGCTCGCCGAAGGGGACGCCATGCGTTACACGTTCTTCAACGCCGACGGGTCACAGTTTGGGTTCGACAACTTCTACCTGAAGCCCCAGACCCACACCGAAGCATTCGAACAGGCCGGGTTTCGCGGCTTTCGGTGGTGCGACATGAGGCTGCATCCCTCCGAGGCGGGCAATCCGTTCTGGGACGAGTTCATGGCGAATCCACCGATTGTCGCGTTCGAGGCCGAGCGTTGACAGACGGATTGGCGCCGGATCGATTGCGTCAGGAAGCCGATCCGAAGCGGCGTTGTGGCTATCAGCGACAGACGAAATGTCTGCTTTGTCGGGAGGGGCGCCAATCAGTGCGCCCTAGGCAAAATGCGCGGAAAGATCGAGGGCGTGTTGTCGCCCCAGGCAGGGTCGCTCGAGTAGTGATTGATCCACGCCACCACACGGCCGCGGCGCACGCCGGATGCCCGCAGGATCGCGGCCATCTGGCGGGGGGTTGCCCCCGCGGAAGCCATCACCTCGCGACATTCCCAAGGCCCCAGCTGCTGCAGAAGCTCGTGCATGGCGCCAAGCTCAAGCTCGGTCGCGCCGCTGGCGTCGCGGATCAGCTCTTCACACCGGCTCAGTGACGGGTGCCACATTCCGGCCATGTAAACACGCAGCGCCCCTGACAGATCAAGCAGCGAACATCCTCCGATGCCTTCCGTCTGGCCGAGCATTGTGGCTGGGGTGTTTGCGAGGGGCGAGTCGAACGAGGCATCGTCGCACACGTCGAATTGTGCGAGGTCGTTCACCTGCACGGAGATGTCATCAACGTTCATGCGAGCCCTTGCCAGCACTACCTATAGGGACGTATTCAAGGTTGGATTCCATCATGCGGTGGGCATGTAACCACAACTCGTTGGCAAGTTCCGCATAGGCTAGGTTCGCCAGCAAACGTGCGTCCGATGCGCCTGTCCAACGAAGAGACCGCTCTCGGTATGCGGCGGCGAGCGTGTTCCTGTCCGGAGCCGGAACCTGCAGCCACGCATACTTCAGGTCCTCCGGTGCCTTGGTTTGCGCCACCAGGAAATCGAACGCATCGCGTTCGGTTGGGAGCCCGTTGACTAGGAAGCGGTTCACCATCTTCTTCGTCAGAATGTCGCGCGTGGGACTCAACAGGACATTGGTTCTTGATTCGACCTCCCGCTGTAAATCGTCGTGGAACCCCACGCGACCGATGGACACGGGCGTGCCGCCAACGTCGAAATGCAAAACGGTGCGATTGGTCTCCCGCATGGTCTCGCTGCCGATGACACCCGCTTTCGCGAGGTTCACCATGTCTTGCAGCACGCCATCCAAGTCCTGATAGAACAACGTGTCGATGGCATCGCCCGTTGCGAGGAAGTCCAAATCCGTGCTGTTCCGGTGGTGCCAGCGTGCTGCGAGCACGATTCCTCCGCCAAGCCGAAGCTCTGACGGGTCGATCCAGCGTGAAAGGACCCGCACGGCGTCTGGCATCTTGCCGCCGGGCGGATCGGGAAGAGATACGGTCACGGGCGTGGCCACAACGCGAACCCCTAGCGTGCGCTGCGTCGCTGGCACGCCGAACAAGGTAACGGCCTGCATTGTCCCACGTCGGTGCTGGTCGGCAAAGCGGCGGTGTGCCCGACACACAAACATTTCGTCCCACAGGCAAGAGGACAATCTCTCACACGCGTTCAGCAGGCTCCTTGCGGTAGCTTGGCCTTGGCATCACGAAGTCCGTCCTTGGTGACATAAAGGCCGCGCAGGCGTCTCTCGACGCTCTCGCTCCAGCTTGACAAGCCTGCGGTGCCAACCGCTTGATCTCGCCGCGTGAGACTTTGGCCACCGGGGTCTGTAGGACGAAATGTTTGTGTGTCGGGTGGTGTCTGATGCTGGCGGCCGAAGTAGCATCCCACCTCCGCCCGCGCCTAGTCGAGAAGAGCGTTCTCCCATGACGGACATCATCCACACGTTTGCCGGCAATCCGCTGGACCGCGCCGACGCCGAGCGCCGCGATCCGGATTGGCTGGATGCCGCCGAACGGAGTCCCCACTCGCGCTACCTGCCCATGTGGCGCCTGAACGTGCTGATTGATGCGGGGGCCGGGGACCGGCTCGGCTGGCTGCCGCCGGAGCGGATCTCTGAACTCGACGTGCAAACGCCGCCGGTATTCCTGGGCCTTGACGGCCAAGGAGCCCGGTTCGCCGTGGACGTGTCCACCGTCGAGAGGCCCGTGCCAACGCTCGGGCTGTCGGAAGCGTTCCGGTTCGAGGACTCGCGCGCCGCGGGGATGACACTGTCCGCCAGCGAGGCAGGTATCCTCGCGCAGTCGCGCTCACAGCTCGCCTGGCACGAAAAGCACCAGTTCTGCAGCGTGTGTGGTACGCCGACGAACCAGGCCCGCGGCGGCCACTTGCGCGTCTGTCCCAACTGCGGCGCGCAGCACTTCCCGCGCACGGACCCGGTGGCGATCATGGTGATTTCCGACGGTGACCGATGCCTGCTCGGGCAATCCGCGGGCAGGCTCGCGCGCACGGGCATGTACTCGGCCCTCGCCGGCTTCATCGATCAGGGCGAGGCCATCGAGGAGGCGGTGCGGCGCGAGGTGCGGGAAGAAGCCGGTATCGAGGTGGGCGCCGTGCGCTATCACTCGTCGCAGCCGTGGCCGTTCCCGTCGTCGCTCATGATTGGCTGTCACGGCGATGCGCTCAGCACGGACATCACGATCGATCCGGTCGAGATGGCCGACGTGCGCTGGTTCGAACGCGACGAGGCGCGTGCGGCCCTGGCCGGCGAACATCCGACGCTGAAGGTGCCTGGTCCCGTGGCGATCGCGCATCACCTGATCCGCGCGTGGGTCGACGGGGGCGCCGAAAGGGCCCGAGTAGCGCCATCCCTCCCGACACACACGCCATCCCCTCCCGACACACAAACATTTCGTCCCACAGGCAAGAGGACAATCTCGCACGCGCGTTGAGCAGGCTCCTTGCTTGCGTCACGAAGCCCGCCCTTGGTGAGGCATAGAAGCTGCGTAGGCGGTTCTCGACGCTCTCGCTCGAGCTCGCGGTGCCAACCGCCCGATCGCGCCGGTGAGACATCGGCCACGGGGTCTGTAGGACGAAATGTTTGTGTGTCGGGAGGCAGTTTTCAGTTGCCATTAACAGGTGAGCGACGGCTGACCCGATACACGTTTGATTCAGTGCCGAATGACTTGGCGAAGAGCCGCGTGCGTTCGTTCAGCACGCCGTAGAAGGCCCGCGTCGCGGCGTCTTGGTGGTCGCGCCAGAGCGTGGCGGGAATCGTCGAATCGTTGGCGAGCGGGGCGCCGTCCCGGTGACCGTAGTAGATCTGCACGGTCCTGCGCTCGACTTCGGTGGGTCGCGTCGTCGCCGTGTGAAGTACGGCGGCGTTGCACAGCAGGCAGGTCCCCGCCGGGCCGTGCAGATCGTAAACGCCACCGTGCCGCAATTGTGCGTCGGCATCATCGAAGATGGGCTCGTCCACCGACTCGGGCGACAGCGAGAAGCAATGCGTATGGGGGTCCACGTCGCTGAGGTAAACCATGAACTGCACGTAGCCGAGGCGCAGCGGATGGCCGGACAGGTGGGCACGGTCGCGATGCCATTGCTGGTGTAGTTCGCCGTCGTATGCCGGCATGAGGCGCAGGCCGATTTCGCCGAAACAGACAGGCCCTCCCATCAGCGATTCCACCACCGGCAGGATTCTCGGGTGTCGGATCAGATCGTCGAACGCCGGCGTGGTAACCAATGCGTCGTAGTTTGCCCGTTGGTGGTGGCCGTATGGATGCCAGAAGTACGGATAGCGGTGCCGGTCCGCCTCGAAGAGCTCGGCAAAGCGGGCCACTTCGTCGGCGTCGAGGACCTGGCCGAGATCCACGAAGCCGCTGCGTGCAAACGCATCAAAGCTCACGGATGCTTCGGGTACGTTCGTCATGGACTAGGTTTCACAATGAATGCACGCTGGACGGAATGGTCGCACATTTGGCGGGCTTTTCCGCAGAGTTCCCGACACACGGCGAGCATTTCGTTCTACACGCCGTAGGACATCTCCCACGCCTGGCCCGGGTGCCGCGGCTCCCGCCAGCGTTTCTCCGCCCGGTGCGACGTTGGCATCGGATCAGTTCCGCGTTGCGCCATTCCAAGCACCCGTTGTCCACAGCACCGCAGCTACCGCCCGTCCGTCGCAGGAGAAGTCGGTTCGCCCCGGGGCGTCAGCGAGGTGAGAACTTCGCCACGAAGGATGAGAAGGTATCGCGGGTTGTTGATGCGGACGCGGCGGGGACGGCGGTCACGGATGTAGATGGTGGTTGTGCGCCCTCAGAAGGTGCGAGATCGCGCTGGTTTACCGGATGTTCGTTCCTCGACACGCAAACATGTCGTCCCACAGGCCAAGAGGACAATCTCGCACACGCGTTGACGGGCTCCTTGCGGTAGCTTGCATCACCGCGCCCATCGCCTGATCGCGTCAAGCGTGAGACATCGGCCACTGGGTCTGTGGGACGAAATGTTTGTGTGTCGGGAGGCGATTCTTGCCGCGGAACCGCCGGGCCGCGCGGCCGGCCAACGCCCGAGGGATCCGGAACAGGAGCGAATGCCGACGAAAATGGACCGCATCCGCTTGGCCCGAGAGCGCGGCATGCCCGACTGCAGATGGCGCGTGTGTCGGGAAGGATGACGTCCGCCTTCCCACCCGCTAGCTGCACACCTCCAGCACGTCCTCCGCGATCAGCAGCGCGGCTGCTGACAGGACGTGCTCCGGGCTCTTGGCGTCCGGGTTGGTAAGGCGGCTGGCGATGTCCTCGAGGCTGTCGCCTGATGCAGTGCGCGCGAGTTCGGCCGCGAGAGCGCCTATCGGAAGCTCGTCGCGTCCGTTTCCCACGATGACGTGACCCATCTCGAAGCGGCTATCACCGAGGACGGCCTGCTCGCGCACCTCGAGACCCGAGGCAAGCCGCACGCGAGTTGCGTGGGTCGGTTCGACTCGCGGTGCCGCATCGGTAACGACCTGCCTGTCGAGTTCCCGCCGGAAACTCTCCGGCAGCGGCGTGTGGCCGAGGGCCGCGCGCTCGACCTGGAATCCCGCTTGGCCCGAGATGGCGCGGACGAAGGCCGTCCGCGGCGTGAAGCGAGCTTCCCCGGTCAGGCGTCGGGCCTCCCAGAAGTAGGACTCGCGGGCGCGGTTGGTGCCGTAGAAGAGCCGTGCCATGTCGTGGAAATGCCGATACTGCGCAAGGTAGAGGCGCTCGTAGGCATCGCCGGCGGCCACGGCAAGGTCGGGGTCGCGCAACGCCGTGGCGACGTAGGCTGCGGCCAGGCTGCCCCCGGTCACCGCGAGGTGCACACCGGTGGAGAACAGGGGATCGATGAAGCAGGCGGCGTCACCCACCAGCACGAATCCGTCGCCGGCGAGGGTTTCAGCTCGGTAGGACCAGTCGCGCACCACGTGGGGGCCATCCACGAAGTCTGCCCCTTCGAGCATGGCGCTGGCGCGTGCCGTCGCCGCGACCTGGTCGGAGTAGAACCGCTCGCGGCCGGCCTTGCGGATGCCCGCCGCGCCGAAATCACGGTCCACCACCGCGCCGACGCTGGAGATGCCACTCGCGAGCGGAATCTTCCACAGCCAGCCGTTTGCGTAGGACTCGATGAAGATGTTGCTTTCATCCGGCGGTTCGAGGTGACGCGCGCCGCGGAAATACCCGTAGATCGCAAGGTTGCGGAAGTGCGCATCCCAGCGTTTCAAGCCGCGCGCCAAGGCGATCAGCGACCTTTGCCCAGAGGCGTCGACGACGATGTCGGCGCCGATCCGCCGACCGTCGTCCAGTTCGACGCGGCCCTCATGCACGGCCTTGACCGCGATCCCCTGCGTCACTTGCGTACCCGAAGCTGCGGCGTGCTCCAGCAGGATCTGATCGAAACGGTCCCGCGAGACCTGGTAGGCGTGCGGGTAGCTGGCGCTGGTCTCGCGGAAGTAGAGGCTCCAAGGTTCCGCGCTCTTGCCCCAGGACCAGGTGGCGCCCCACTTCGTGAGGAAGCCCTCGGCCTCGATGGCCGGGAGGACTCCGACATCGTCGAGCACAGCCAGCGTCGCCGGCAGGAGCGACTCGCCGATGTGCGGGCGGGGGAACCGCTCGCGCTCGTAGAGCGCCACGTCGAACCCGCGTTGGGCAAGATATGCGGCGGTGGTGCTCCCGGCGGGCCCCCCGCCGATGACGACTACCTCGTGGTGCGCTTCATGTCGGTCACTTCCGTGCGTTGGTTTCGTGTTGGTCTTCATCCTGCGCAACTCCTTGTTGTTGCCTTGCCGGGAACGCGGTGTCGTCGATCTGGTCGTTCAGCAACCGCAACTGCCGGAGGTCGATGAGGTGCGTCTGCGCACTGCGGACGACGTGGTCCAGAAGGTCCGGGCCGGCACTTTCCGCAGGTGCGCCGCGCTCACCGGTCGCCGTGGCTTGGCGGTCGTCGACCCACGCCTCCGTCTCCGGCTGTTCCAGCCACTGCACGCCGAGTGCAAAGGCCAGGTCCCGCGTGCGCTGCGCCGCCTGTCGCTCGATGATCTCGAGCGCCGTGGTAAAGAAGTACACGCCGCTCGTGATCGGTCCGAGGGCGTACATCCTCGGACTCGTGACATCCCGGTCAGCGCGCGGGACTACCTGGCCGGTTTCGAAGACGCAGTCGAGGCCGCCGTAACGGTGCGGCACGGCGAGACCGCGTACCAGGAGGTTTCCCACCAGCGTGCTGTCCGCGTCTTCCAGACGGCTCGCGGAGCCATTGGCGGCCACTAGGCGGTCCACCTCGAGCGGCGTGCCGCTGGTGAGGTGCATCGTGAACGTCCCGCGACTGGCGTCGTGCGAGAACCGGCTTGCCCCTCTCGTTATCGTCAACTGCCCGGACTTCATGAGCGCCAGCACCCGTTCCGCGTTCTCTCTGGGAATCGACGCCCGATATGTGAGCCAGTCGTTCAGCCACTCGAGACCAGGATCTTCTTGTCCTCCTCCGCGAGGTGGTGCCAGAGCAGGTCGATGTTGCGGTTGGTCGCGTAGAGCACCGCCTGCCAGGGCCGCGCCCGCCCCCGGGCGAGGGCAATCTCGTCCTCGTAGTAGTCGACGGCCGGCCTGTACTCGCCAATGATGTCCCGGAGCTCGACGGGATGGCCCTGGGCATGCTCGACCTCGCTGCCGAGCATCCTCGCCACGTCCGCAAGCCGCAGCTTTTGATCCGCATCGGCAAGCTGCCCGATCAGGTCCTCGCGTTCGAGCTTCTCGAACCGGTAGCTGCCCCGGTCCGCCCGTACGGCCGGCAGACGGCCCTGGCGCGAGACACACGAGATGCGCCCTGTGTGTCCCGCGGCCGCGAGGCCTAGGGCAACATCGATGGCCGTGAGGCGCGTGCCGATTACGCCGACGCTTGCCTCCGTCGGAATCTCCCGCGCGAGCCTGGCGATGGGATAGGCGTTGTGGTGGTAGCCGTCTTCGAGTTGCCAAGCCTCGGTGCGGACTCGCGGGAGGTGACCGATGGCCAGATACACGAACCGCGCCCGGAACGCTTCTCCGGCGGCCGTCTGCACACAGTAATCCCCGTCTGGGGTCGCGGGCGGGAGGATGTCGACCACCTCGTCGACGATCGCATCGAGACGCCACCCGCGTTCTGCGGCCGCGCGGCTCGCGTGACACGCGAGGCCCGAAAGGTACTTGCCGACGACCGGCCTCGGCAGGTAGGCGTCGGCGTCGAGCTCCGCACCGCCCACGTCGCTCTGCCACTTGTCGGGGTGCTCGGCCGCCCAGCGGGCAATGCCGAACGCGCCGCCAAACGACCGATCCACCGCGCCGCACAGGGTGTTCATCAGGTTGCTTGACACATCCGGCGCGTAGGCGTTGCCGCCGCGCAAGCCTTGGGCGTCGAAGATCGCGATGGAGACCTGCGCGGTACTGAGGCCGTGGGGCATCGACTCGACCATTTTGGCGGCAAGGCCGATGCCCGACGCGCCCCCGCCGACGATGGCGATCGTGTAGTTCCGCGTCACGAAAAAGGCGCCCCCCGCCGCCCAAAAAGGCGGCGAACCTAACAGTGAGAGGTGCGATGGTCAATCGGCCACCCGCGACTTGTAGAATGCGCCTCCGCCATGAGTGGAACGCCCCACAGGACGGCATGGATGGCGCTCCTGCTGGTCGCCGTCGCCGGCATGCACGACCTGAAGGCCCGGGCGGCGGACACGGACAGCGACGCCGCCGGCGCCCGTCCCACCCAAGCAAGCACCATTGTTGTCGATGAGGCCAGGGGGCGCGTGTGGAGCGTCAATCCCGATCACGACTCCGTGACGGCCATCGACGTGCGGCGCCTAGTCAAGCTGTTCGAGGCACGCACGGGCGATCATCCGCGCACGCTCGCCATAGCGCCGGACGGCACCGTGTGGGTGGTGAACCAGGACGACGCCTCACTCAGCATCCTTGACGGCGACACCGGACGCACTCGGAAGCGCGTTGCTCTGCCGTATGCGTCACGCCCCTACGGCATCGCGTTCAACCCCCGCGGCGATGCCGCGTACGTGACGCTGCAGGCCGTTGGGCGGCTGCTCCGGGTCGATGCTCAGGGCAGCCGGGTCACGGCCACCGTTGACGTCGGGCCAACACCGCGCGGCCTCGCGGTCACGGCGGACGGCAACCGCATTCTCGTCACGCGTTACATCTCGCCGCAGGACCGTGGGGAGGTCACCGAAGTGGACGCCGCTTCGTTGCGCGTCGTGCGGCGCTTCGAGTTGGCTTTGGACCCAGGACCGGACGGCCCCCTCGGCAGCCGGGGCGTACCCAACCACCTCGCGGCCATAGCCATCGCGCCGGACGGGCGGGCGTGGGTGCTCTCGAAGAAGGACAACACCGGGCGCGGGCTTCATGTCAGCGGCAAACCGCTCACGTTTGAGACCACCACGCGCACCATCGTCTCGCAGCTCGATCTCAAGTCCCATCGCGAAATCCTCGCCGCCCGGCGTGATCTCGACAATCGAGCAATGGCGGTCGCGATGGCGTTTGGCCGGGAGGGCAAGCGCGCCTTCATCGCTCTGCAGGGATCGAACGCGGTCGATGTGCTGGATGTCGCTAGCGGGCAAGTCGTCGGCGCCCTGCCGGAAGCGGGTTCCGCGCCGCAGGGCCTCCTCGTCGATGCGCGCGGCCGCCTGTTCGTGCAGAACTTCCTGTCCCGCGACGTGGCCGTCTTCGATCTGGCGGACGCCGATGCTGCCGAACTCCCATCGCTGCTCGCGCGGATCGACGCGACCGCTGTGGAGCCTCTGCCGCCCAAGGTGCTACTCGGCAAGCGCATCTTTCACAACGCCGCGGACGAGCGCATGTCGCGCGACGGCTACGTGAGCTGTGCGAGCTGCCACATTGAAGGAGGCTCGGACGCCCGTGTGTGGGACTTCAGCGGCCGCGGGGTGCACGGCGGCGGCCTGCGCAACACCATTACGCTGCACGGCCGCGCCGGCCTTGGGCACGGTCCCGTGCACTGGCGCGCCGACATGGACGAGATTCAGGACTTCGAGATGCTGATGCGGACGACGCTGCAGGGGGCGGGGTTCGTGGCCGACGCCATTTTCGCTGCGCGCGCCGCGAACTGGGTGTTCGGCCCGCCGAGCGCCGGCCTCAGCCGGGAACTGGACGCGCTGGCAGCCTACGTCGCCAGCTTCACGACCGTCCACCCCAGCCCGCATCGCCGCCCGGGTGGCGCGATGACCACGCCGGCCCTCGCCGGGGAGCTAGTCTTCCACGCGAAGGAAACCGGGTGCGCCACCTGTCACGCACCCGCGAGGTTCACCGACAGTTCACTCAACCGCAGCCCCGGTTCCGGCCGGTCCGCGGACTGTGCGCCGGCCGCGCCATGCAGCGCGCGTACCACGATGCACGACGTTGGGACTCTGTCTGAGGCCGCCGGAGACTTTCGCGCCAACACACTGCGTGCTCTGGACACGCCCACGCTGAAAGGAGTCTGGGAAACCGCGCCGTACCTGCACGACGGCTCCGCCGCGACGCTCATGGAGGTGATCGAGCGCAACGCCGGCGACCTGCACGGCACCACGTCTCACCTGACGGACACCGAGAAGCAGAACCTCGTCGCCTATCTCGAGCAGCTCGACGACACGCCGGTCGCGACGTCGTTGTCGTTGACGGCGGCCGGCTCCCAGTCCATGCACACTCTGCGCTTCGAGGGGCGCGCCGGAGGCACCGGCGGCTTGCGGGTGAAAGGCATGTCGTTGCAGGTGGTGACGGAACAGACGGGATTGGTGGCGAGGGTTTTCCTGGGCACCCGCGACGCTGGCGGGCCCCTCGCCGAGGCGCCCGTCTCGGGCGACGAGATTGCGTTGACTTTCCACGCGCCGCCACTGATCGGCGCGGGTGCCGCGCTCCCATTCCTTGTGACGGTAACGCGAGCGGACACAGAGAACGCGCCGGTGACAAACGTGGACATCGTCCTGACCGGGGTGGAAGCGGAGGGCCTCACCTCGCGCGATCGTTCGATCACGCTGGGCATGCCCTTGGGCAACCGTCAAGCTGCTCCACCGTCCGGCCGCACGCGTCCGCGAGGCGCATCGGAAGCGGGCCAAGTGCGACCGCACCGGATTCACGAGTAACGCACAAGGGCGATCGGTGCGGGCACGCAGCAGAGCCGGTTTCCACGGCAGCGCACGGCGAGAAACGCGAATCAACCTGCCGTTTCGATCAGTAGGCGTTGGGGAAACGCGCGGATAGATCGAGGGCGTGTTGTCGCCCCACGCAGAGACCGCTCTCGGGAGGCGGCGGCGAGCGTATTCCTGTCCCGCGCCGGCACCTGCAGCCACGCATACTTCCGATCATCCGGCGCTTTGATTTGCGCCACCAGGAAGTCGACCGCCATCAGGCTTGTGGCGGTGGAGATGGCGGTCAGGGGTGAAAGCGCAAGGAGCATCACCGGCGCCTATTGTCCGCGCGTATCCGCGGAGGCGGTGCCGAAATAGAGCGTGTGTCCGTCCGGATCCTCAATCACGAACTCGGTCATTCCCCACGGACGGTTAGAGACGCCTTCGACGACCTTTACGCTGGCTTCCTGGACTTGCCGGAAAGCGGCCTCGATGTCGCGCACGGCGAAGTGGATGTGAAGGTGCTGCCCGTTTCGAACGAAGTCGATGCCGGGGTCGGAGTCCTCCACCAGCTTGAGGTGGATCATCCGGTCGCCACAGCGCACACCGGCGTAGAAGCCCTGATATCTAAAGGAAAGTGCGAAGCCAAGCTTCTTGGTATAGAAACGGATCGCCCGCTCGAGGTCCGTGGTGCGGAGTTGGGGTACGAGTTCTTCAATCTCCATCGCGCGATTCCCTCCTTAGACTTGGTTAGGGCGCTCTTGGGAGCGCGTCCGCAGTTCGCTCGCGCAAGCTGCTGGCCTCCCTAACTCGCATACGCTCGCCACAGGCTCCTAGCGCGCCCTTGCGGGCGCGTCGGCAGTTCGCTGCGCGAACTACTGGCCTTCGTGCTCGCATTCGCTCCTAGCTCCCGTCCGGCTCGCGGACGCGAACCGCCAGCACGTTGCAGTTCGCGCCGTGGAGTACGCCGTTGGCGGTGGAGCCAAGGAGCAGGCCGAGGCCGTGGCGGCCGTGGCTTCCGACGACGACGAGATCGCAGGCGTTGTCTTCGGCGAATCGATGGATTGCGGTGATGGCGCGACCGTGGACTACGTGCTGACGGGCTTGGGGAACGCCGTACGTTTTTCCGAGGCGCGCAAGGTGGGCGGCGGCGTGTTCTTGCAGGCGGGCCATCTCGTGGGCATGCAGGTCGGGGAGCATGGTCGAGCCATATCCGGAGCCGATGGGCTCGATGGCGTGCAGAATATGCACTTGTGCGTTGGGTGGTGCGATTTCGGCAGCCGCTTCCACGACCTGAAGGCTCTCGTTGGTGATGTCGATCGCCACCAAGATTCGTTCGTATTTGGCCACGGGCTGATCCTCCGGCAGGGTGGTTTGTCGTACATGGGGACCCTGGCGCCGCTTTCCAACACGGCAGCGGCAGGAAGACGTTCTCCTGCGGCCTCTGCCCCGTCAACCGGATGCGCCCGCGAACTGAAACACCTCTTCGAGCGGCTTGTCGAACACGTGGGAAATCCTGAACGCAACCTCGAGCGATGGCGAGTACTTGCCCCCCTCGATCGCGTTGACCGTCTGCCGGGTGACGCCGATCTGGTCGGCCAGTTGCTGCTGGGTCATCTCACCGTGGTGGAACCGGAGGGTTCTGATCTGGTTGCGGACACTCGTCCTCGATCGTGCCACGTTCAGATCCCGCGGCGATAGTGAACGATCTGCAGCGCGCCCTTCGCCACCTCGGAACCGAACAGCGAGATGAGAAGCAGATGCGCCACCCAGACGCCGCTGACCGACAGGATGAGCGCCATGATCGCGCCAATGACGCCGACGCCCAGAATCCACGACGACTGGCTTTCCGCGCGACAGGCGATCAGCCGATCACGCTCGTCGGCCTCGACGGACTGGCTGGCGACCGCCGCGACGACGTGGCCGGCGATGTTGATGGCTACGACAAGGGCGATCGCCACGGCGAACACCGGCACGAATGCTGGCAGAGCACTGACGCCATTCGACACCATGAGACCGGCCACGACCAAATAGCTACCCAGGCCGACGACGAGACCGACGAGTTGAACCCAGACGCTCTTTTCTTCGAAGGATGTATCCATAGGAATGATCCCAAGTCTGGTGCAGTTGACACAGTGTCAAAAATAATTGACTCCGACGGTGTCTGTCAAGGATTCTTGACATGAGACGGCGATGCCAACGCTGTTCGGTCGGGGGCGGTACTCTTGAGGGGGTTTCCGATTTCGTTGACAGGGGGTGCGGCAAACGGTCAAATTGCGGCGCATTCGGACTGTGCCGGACGGAGTTGAGCCACATGTCCATCCCCCAGTATTCCGCCGATGCGCCGGCGCGTGAGGTTGCCGCGGCGTTGGGCGAAGCCGGATGCGTCGTCGTAACCGGAGTGATGGATGCGGAGTTGCGCCAGTCGATCGCGGGCGAGTTGGCGCCGCACATGGCGAACGCGCGATACATCGAGGAGGACGACCCGGCGCATTTCTATCCCGACCGCACGCGCCGCGTAACCGCTCTTGTTGCGCGTTCTCCAAGCGTCACCGACCGCCTAGTGGCACACCCGCTCTGCCGGCAGATCTGCGAGACCCATCTGCTGCCCAATTGCGAACACGGCTACCAACTGCATGTCTCCGCCGCACTGGAGGTGGGCCCTGGCGCCCGCAAGCAGGTTCTGCATCGAGAAGAGGATCCGTTCACCTTTTTTCCCCTGCCGCGTCCCAAGATCATCGTGGCCAGCATGTGGGCCGTTTCGGACTTCCGCGCAGACAACGGCGCCACGTTGTTGGTGCCTGGCAGCCACAGGTGGCCGGCGGACAGGAAGGCTGCACCGGACGAGGTGCGAAACGCAGAGATGCCGGCCGGCTCGGTGCTGTTCTGGATGGGTGGAACGCTGCACGGCGCGGGGGCGAACACGTCCGAGGACCGGCGCTACGGAGTGATCCTCACCTATTCCCTGGGCTGGGTGCGGCAGGAAGAGAACCAATACCTGAACGTGCCGCCGAGTCGCATCGCGGAGCTGTCGCGACGGAGACCAGGCACATGCTTGGGTTCGACATGTACGCGGGGCTTGGCTTCTACGACCCGACCATTGCCTGACGCGCCCAGCCCGGACATGGGCGGCGAGTGGGAGATTCGGCCCTTTGAGGCACGGGACGGTGAAGCGGTGGTGGCGCTTTGGCACGCCTGCGGCTTGGTGGTGCCGTGGAACGACCCGGTCAAGGACATCGAGCGCAAGCTCCGCGTTCAAGGGGAGATGTTTCTCGTTGGTTCGCTGGGCGGAAGCGTTGTGGCCACCGTGATGGCTGGCTATGAAGGGCACCGCGGATGGGTCAACTATCTGGCCGTTGCGCCGGAGTGTCGCCGCCAAGGCTTGGGGCGCCGGATGATGGAAGCGGCACAGGCACGCCTGCACGCGATGGGGTGTCCGAAGATCAACCTGCAAATCAGGAAATCAAATCTGTCGGCGGCCCGCTTCTATCGCTCCCTCGGCTACGTGGAGGACGAATCCATCAGCATGGGGAAGCGGCTGGTGGAGGATTGAACGGGGCGGGTCACCCCCCATGGTATGCCGCAAGCAGCTTGGCGTAGGCAGCGATGAGGGCCGTGTGGTCGAGGCCGACAGCGAGTTCGGGGGGCCAGTAGGCATTGCTGTTCGCGAAGGCGAGCTTCTGCAGGAGGGTTGCCGCGTGGTGCCAGTCTGCCACTTGGCTCACCCAGTGGGTGCCGACGCCGCCGGGCTGGGCTACGTGTTCGGCGGTGGCGTCCGGCAAGGGTTGGGGCACTTCGGCGTCGGGCGGAAGACAGTCGATTAGCTGGATTTCGGTAATGGGGCCCTGGTAGTTCGGGATATCCCTGCGCGCGCGGGCGCTGCCCGAGGCATCGTGAAGCTCGAACTGGGTCCAGGCGCCGGTGTCGGCTTCGAGCTTCAGTCGCTGACGTGGCTCCAAGTCCGCGACCTTGCCTTCCGTGCCGGCGAGCGGGAGGCTGCATCCTGCCCCCTTCTCAAGGCTCCATCGGGCACCTGGCAGCCATTGCTCCACCCTTTCGGGTTCGGCCAAGTAGCTCCACGCCCCATCGGCGGTCAAGGGCAGCCTGCGCACGAACTGCACGGTGTGGCGATCCAGCACGGATGCTGCGCCTTGGCAGAAGGCGCGCATGCCGGCGTCGTCGGGCAGGCGGAAGCGTCGCGCGATCTGGTCGGGAGTTTCGTAGTGCTTGCGCTGGGCGTCGAACCAATTGAGGTTGGCGATCGCACCCTTGAGCGGCACGATGTCTGCGGCCATGACTGCTCCCCTACGCTGCGGCTGCCCCCGGGCGGGATCATAGCCCTTGCCCACGGTTCGAGGCGGGGGCGAGCGTTTGCTGGCTCTGGGCGGCGGCGCGGATGTCGCTCCAGTCCCAGAGTTGCGGAATCGTGTCGACATCCGCCCAGAGCTTGGCCTGGTCTGCGTAGTGGCGGCTGCCGGGGTGGCCGGAAGCGCCCAAGGGCACGATCCAGCGGGAGTTTTTCCAGTCCGACGGGTCGTGGATGTAGCGGTTTACCGACATCACCGTGGCGACAAAGCGCTCTGTCATGGAATAGGCCCCGGCGAGGGGCGTGTCGCCGTCGCCGTGGGTGGAGAGGGCGGGCGGGTCGAGAAGCGCCGCGCAATCGGGAAAGGCTTTCGACAGTGGATGGCGGGGCCGGGTGCCATGGACCCCGCCCCAGCTCCACTGGCTCATTTCGTCGCCGAGTCGGGCGCTGAGTTCCTTGGTGGCGCTCGCGAGTGCCGCTTCGATGCGACCCAGCCAGGTCTCGCTGGCGGCAAGGCAGGAGTCGTCGCCCAAAGCCATCGCCGCGACGGCCTGGGCGTACAGCGTTCCGAGATGCGAGGCGGCACCGCGTGCCAAGGGGTGCGTTGGCGTCAAGGTAGCCTCGGACACCTCGCCGAGCGCGGCGCGGGCGACATCGGCAAAGAGATAGGTGCGAGCTGCGCCGTAGATCGCGGCTGCGGCGGATGCGCGATCCATGCGTCCGTCCCACGCCGCGACGATGTCGCGCGCGGCGCGAACGTCGGCATCCGCCGGCGAGAACTCGCGGACGCGCTGCACGAAGACCTGAGCGGGAATCGAGTTGCGTTCCGCGTGGATGGATGCCATGTCTGCCAGCGTCGCGGTGGCCGGTGGAATCTCGCCGAGTCGGTCGGTGATTCGCCGCGCACGCCAGTCGGGGGCGAAGAAGGTGTTGATGTAGTGCGGATAGTCGGCGGTGGTGGGCGCGTTGTTGCAGGTCACGACGAAGCCGGCGTCGGGATTGCGGGCGTGGGGCATCTCCTCGAACGGGATCTGGCCTTGCCACTCGTGCTCCCCGCTCCAGCCCGGCACCGGTACCCAGGCGTTGGCGGCGTGTCGCTTCGGGATGCGGCCGCGATAGCGATAGCCAAACTCGCCCTGCACGTCGGCATAGACGAAATTGTTGACGGGCTCGGTCCATTCCCGGAGCGCTTCCTCGGCTTCGTCCGCCGACCGTGCCATGAGCAGGTCGTGCAGCGTGTTGGGCCAGGCGGTGCCGCTCAGGGTGCCGGTGTGCTGGAAGGCGATGCCGTGGCCGGCCTTGGGGTCGCCGGCGATGATGGGGCCGTGGCGCGTGCGGACGACGGTGAGCGTCTCCGGCTCGCCGCCCCGCACGGCGAGGGTGGCGGTCGTGACTTGTGCCGGCAGCCACTCGTCGCGGTAGGCGTATTCGAGCCCATCGTCTGTGCCGCGGAAGTGCTCGATGAAGAGGTCTTGGTAGTCGCCGAAGCCGTGCGTCATGCCCCAGGCGACGTGCTCGGTGTGGCTGAAGTGGGGCATCCCCGGAACGCCGGGAAGGGCGTAGCCGCTGCAGCGGAACTCGGGGCAGGTGATGTGCGTCTGGTAGTACACGTTGGGGGTGTCGAGGGCGCGGTGCGAGTCGCCGGCCACGAGGGGAAGCCCTGATGCCGTGCGCGAACCGGCGATCACCCAGGCGTTGCTGCCGCCGGCGGTCTCGTCCATCCAGCCGAGTTCGCTCAGGGCAGCGGCGAGTTCGTCGAGGCACCGCAGCTCCTCGCCGCCGTAGCTTGCGCCCGGCGGAACCGACACGAGGCTGTCGTCGGGATAGCCTCGGAACAGCGGCGCAGCCCGTTCGGCACCGATGGCGAGGGCCATGCGCACGCGCGAGAGCTTGGCCTCGAAGGTGCCCATCAGCATGTTCCGCACCTTGTACACGGCCAGGCAATGCCACGGTTGCCAAGGCTCTGGCGCCGCGCCAAGCAGGCGGTATTCGATGGGGAGCGTGCGGGTGGTTTCGAGGAAGGCGTTCACGCCCGCCGCATACGCCGCGAGCATGGCCCTCGCGGCATCGCTCGATGCCTCGAGGTCGGCCTGCGCGGCGCGTTCGACGTCGAATCGCCGCATCAGCCGGTCTGCGGCGAGCCCGGACTCGCCGGCGAACTCCGCCCAGCGCCCGAGCGCGCGGCGGCGGTCGTAGTCCATGTGCCAGAGGCGATCTTGTGCGGCGGTGAAGCCTTGGGCGAAGAAGGCATCGTTCGTGCAGGTGGCGCGAATGTGGGGGATGCCCCAGCCGTCCCGCACCACTTCCACGGCCTCAACGAGGCCCGGGGCGTGAATCGTGGATGTGAGATCGGGCAGGGCGGCTTGCAGGTCCGCTTCGGTCATGGACATGATGGCTCCCTTCGCAAGCGAGCGACTATAAACGGGAGGATCGTGCATGACTTGGTGGGAAGCGACGGACGCCGCCGGGAGATCGGTGCGGGAGTTTCGGATTCAGCGGCAGGGAATCGAGCGACCCATCACCGGAGCACTGTGGGCGCCGGAAGGCGTGACAGACGACGTGCCGCTCGTGCTGTTCGGCCACGGCGCCTCCGGCGATCGCTACCAGGCGCCCATCTGTCATCTGGCGCATCGCCTGGCGGCCGCTGGCTGCGCCTCGCTCTCCATCGACGGGCCGGTGCATGGCCTGCGTCAGGTCGGCCCCGGTGGACGCGCCGCCTTTGGCGACGAAATGCGTCGCGAAGGTTTCGTCGACGACATGGTGGCGGACTGGCACGCGGCACTCGGTGCGGCCAAGGGAAAGCTCGCAGTTCGGGAAATCCGCTACTTCGGGCTGTCGATGGGCTCCATCTTTGGCGTGCCGCTCCTTGCCACGTTGCCGGAAGTGACGGCGGCGGTGCTGGGCCTCGTCGGCACGACGGGTGCGGTGGCGCCGCTTGCGGAGCGCCTGACCACCGGTGCCGCACAGATTCGCTGCCGGCTGCTGTTCCTCATGCAGCTCGAGGACGAGCTGTTCCCGCGCGATGGTTGCCTTGCGTTGTTCGATGCCTTCGCGAGCGACGACAAGCGTCTGCACGCCAACCCGGGCCTGCATCCAGAAGTGCCGGCCGAGGAGATCGACTGCGCCTTTCAAATGCTCGCGCCGGCCCTGTAGGACGTGCGGTTACACTTGCCGGCACGTTGATTCCTTGGGAGGGAGCTTACGTGGCTTGGGAGCAAATCATTGCCGAGACGCACGATCGGGTCGGCGTCATCCGGCTGAACCGTCCGGAGCGGCTGAACGCCTGGACCGACACCATGTCCGGCGAGATCGTCGAGCAGATCACGGCCTGGAACGAGGACGACGGCATCGGCGCGATCCTCGTCACCGGCGAGGGCAGGGCGTTTTGCGCTGGCGCCGACATTGGCGTGTTTGCCCAGCGGGCCGAGACGAACAAGAAGGGTGCCGGTGAGCCGTTGCGGCGTGGCGGTGCTTCCTTCACGCACTTCATTCGCGAGTCGAAGCCCACCGTCGCGGCAATCAACGGCTATGCGGTTGGCGTTGGCCTCACCATGATCCTGCCGTTCGATGTGCGCATCGCCTCGACGGAAGCGCGCCTCAGCATCCGCTTCATCAAGATGGGGTTGATGCCGGAACTCGGCTCCACTCGGCTGCTCGCACAGCTCATCGGCCTCGGGCCAGCCACCGACATGTGCCTCACCGGGCGCATGGTGCCGGGCGAGGAGGCGCACCGGCTTGGCCTCGTGACGGAAGTGGTTCAGCCGGATGCGCTGTTTGACACGGCGCTCGCGAAGGCGAACGAGATCGCCAACAACTCGACGCCGGCGGTGATGATGATCAAGGAACTCCTGAACCGGAATCCCATGGATGCCGACTTGGAGGCGGTCATGGAACGGGAGGGCATCCGCGACCAGATCGCCCGCCGCCTGCCGGACCACAGCGAGGCGGTGACCGCGTTCATGGAGAAGCGCGAGGCGCGTTTCAATCGAGCTGGAGAATAGGACTCAGCTAGTCCGCTCGACGACGTAGCGGGCGATTTCGCGCAGGTCGTCGGCGCGGGCACCGAACGCGTCGAGGTGGGCGACTGCGTGCTCGAAGCGCCGTTGCCCCTCCTGCTTTGCTGTGGCGAGGCCCAGCAGCGTGACGTACGTGGTCTTGCCTTGGCGCTCGTCGGAGCCTTGGGGCTTGCCGAGCTCTTCTGTAGTGCCGACGACGTCGAGCACGTCGTCGTGGATCTGGAACGCGAGACCAATGTCGCGGGCGAAGGCATCGACGGCTTCGAGTTCCTCGTCGCGCAAGGTGCCGGCGCTTGCGCCAAGCATGACGCTGGCGCGGATGAGGGCGCCGGTCTTGCGTCGGTGCATCGCCTCTAGGTCGGCGGACGACAGTGGCTCCTCGCGAGCCTCGGCGGCAAGGTCCAACACTTGGCCGCCCACCATCCCCGCAGCACCGGCCGCGTTGGCCAGCAATTGGGTCCAGCGCTGGGCAACGTTGGGCCCCGCTTCCGAAGCGATCATCTCGAATGCCAGGGCTTGCAGTGCATCCCCCACCAACACCGCGGTTGCCTCGCCAAAGCGCACATGCACCGTCGGCTGGCCGTGCCGCAGGTCGTCGTCGTCCATGACGGGCAGGTCGTCGTGAACCAGTGAGTAGGCATGGATCAGCTCTACCGCGGCGGCGGCGGGGTCGAGTGCATCGGGCTTCACGGCGGCCAGGCGACCGCCTGCGTACACAAGCGCCGGCCGCAGTCGCTTGCCACCGCCGAACACCGTATAGCGCATCGCGCCGTGCAGGGTTGCCGGATGGGCGTCAGCCCCCGGCATGACGCGGTCTAGATACGTCTGCACACGATTGGCGGCGCTCGTGACGATTTCGGGGTGCATAGGACGGAAGTGTAAACGGATGCAGGTTCTTGGCGCGCTCGCATTCACTCGCGACCACGGCTGCTAGAATCATGGCGCATGAATTCGGGGGTTAACGAGCGGGGGACGCCGCTGGCGAGGGCGCGGGCGGTGGCGCCGCGCATTCGGGCGGCGGCAGACGAGATCGACGAGGGCCGTCGGATTCCGCAGCCGTTGGCGGACGAGTTGATCGACCTTGGCATGTTTCGCCTGCTGGTGCCGAGCTCACTCGGTGGCGAACAGATGGATTGGCTCGATTACCTCGATGTCGTCCGCACTATCGCCTACGCGGATGCGAGCGTTGGCTGGTGCATCAACCAGGGTGCCGTGTTTGCCACGACGAGCTGTCGGGCGCCGACGGCGCTAGCGGACGAGGTTTGGCGGGACCCGCGCACCGTGGTGGCAAACGGGCCGCCGCAAGGGGTCACCAGCGAGTCGGTGCCAGGCGGTTATCGCCTGAGCGGCCGTTGGAACTTCTCTAGCGGCTGCCGCCATGCCAACTGGATGGCAGCGCTGAATGCCGATCGCGGTGCGCCGCCTAGGCTGCATCTCATTCCGAAGGACCAAGTGCGGTTCGTGGATGCCTGGCAGGTGCAGGGGCTGCGCGGTACGGGCAGCTTCAGCTTCGAGGTGAAGGACCTGTTCGTGCCGGACTCTCGCACCATGCCGCTGAACGTGCCGCCCTATGCGGACGGCGCAATCTATCTCACGCCCCAAGGGCTGCTGTTCGCTTGCGGCTTCGGTTGCGTAGCGCTCGGCAACGCCCGGGCTGCCATCGATTCGACCGAGGAGTTCGCTTCGGACAAGCGGCCCCGCTTCGGCTCCCGTCCGCTCTCCCAAGATCCGGTGGTGCAGCAGGCGGTGGGTAAGGCAGAGGCCATCTGGCGCGGTGCCAAGGCACTGTTGCACCACACGGTGGGCGAGGTGTGGGACGCGATCCGAGCGCGGGGTGCCATTACGCTGCAGGAACGGGTGGAGTTGCGCATGGCCGGCACCCACGCCATCCGCGAGTCGGCGAGGGCCGTGGACATCTGCTACAACCTAAGCGGCTCGTCCTCGATTTTCGCGGACCGAGCCATTCAGCGTCGCTTCCAGGATGCCCACGTCATCACCCAGCAAGTGCAGGGGCGCGAGGCCCACTACGAGACGGTGGGACAGTTCTTCGTCGGAGAGGAACCCCGAGGCGTGATCTAGTCGCTTTCGCGAACTGCCTCGTCGTCCTGCCCGTCGGCTCCTTCTTCCGAAACCGCCTCCGCCTCGGCCAGGATGGCCAGCACCTTGGCGTCCTCGGTTGCCTCGTTCTGTACCGGGGCCTTCTCCGAGGTGACGTTGATCGCCTCGATGGCCTTGAGGCGGTTGCTGATTTCCAGCGGAGTGGGCGTGAGGCGCTCGGCGGACCCAACGGTCGCTGCAAGAACCAGCCCAGCCGCCATCGCGCCTTGCGCGACGCCCCGTACGATGGTTTTCATCGACGCACTCCTTACAGTCACAAACACGTGGTCACAAACGCGACGCCACCCGATCCCAATAGCGACGGATGGCGTCTGCATGCTCGCTCGGGCCGCCGAGGCTTTGGTTCATCGTCACCACGGCGCTGTGCGTTACGCCGAGGTCTTCGAGGGACTTCAGCCGATCCAGTTCCTTGTCCCCAGCATCGCCAAGCGGCTGCATGCACTCCACACCGATGTCGTCGGGGTTCCGGCCCGCGCTCCTAGCCGATACTCGCATAGATTCGAGCTGTTCGCCAAGTCCCTGGTTGTAGAACGGGAACCAGCCGTCGGCGATGCGCCCGACGCGGTCGATCACCTGCGGCGCCATGCCGCCGAGCCAGACGGGGATCGAACCTCCCGGCGGCAACGGGTTCAGGCCAGCATCGGTGACGGTGTGCCACTTGCCCTGGAAATCGATGGTGTCGTCGGCCCAAAGGCGGCGCATGAGGTCGATCTGCTCTTCGCTGCGAACGCCGCGGTCGTGGAAGTTCATGCCGAGCGCTTCGTATTCCACGGCGTTCCAGCCGGTGCCGATGCCGAGCCGCAGGCGGCCGCCGGTGAGCACATCGACGCAGGCGGCCTGCTTCGCCACGAGCGCCGTCTGGCGCTGGCCGAGGATGATGACGGCGGTGACGAGCTCGAGCTTCTCGGTGATGCCGCCGAGATAGCCGAACAACACGAAGGGCTCGTGGAACAGGCTTTCCGAGGTGTAGGGGCCAGACCAATCCGGCCGGCTCGCCGTGTTCGCCCCGAGCACATGGTCGTAGGCGATGAGGTGATCGTAGCCACACTCCTCGGCGGCGCGGGCGAAGGTGGCGACCCCATCGGGGTCCGCGCCGATTTCCGTTTGCGGGAATACCACACCGAGCTTCATGTTCGCTCTCCTTTGCTTGCTGTTTCGCTATCGTCCAGGCGGGCGATAAACGGTGATGGGGCGGTTTCGAGTCATCCACGACGCCTGCCGCCGCCACGGGCGGCCGGCGGTGATGCCGCCATCCACCACATGCGCCTGGCCGGTCACGAACTCGGAGTCGTCACTCGCGAGCCACAGCGCGCAGCGGGCGATGTCGTCCGGCTCGCCAACGCGGTTCAAGGGCTGCTGCCCGGCCATGTCCGCGCGAAAGTTGCGCTGCGCTTCGTCCGTGAACCCGCGCCCCACCGCCAAGGGCGTGGCGATCATCCCCGGGCAGATGCAGTTCACTCGCACCTGCCATTCCGCCATCTCCAGCGCCACCGTGCGGGTCAAGGCAATGACGGCGGACTTGGCAGTGCTGTAGAGGTGCGGTGCCCAGCCGGCCTCAAGGCCCGCGATGGAGGCGGTGCTGATGATGGAACCGGAGCCCTGCCGCTTCATGATGGGGGCGGCGTGCTTGATGCCGAGGAAGACCCCCTTCAGCAGCACGTCGAAGGTGATGTCGAAATCCTCGACCGACGTTTCGTCGATGGGGCCGAGCGCGCCGCCGAAGCCGGCGTTGTTGAAAATGCAGTCGAGTCGACCGCAAGCATCGGCGCTACGCTCGATGGCACCCTGCACCTCGCTCTCGACGGTCACGTTCACGCGCTCGAAGCGGGCGCGAGGGCCGAGCTCTGCGGCCAGGGCATCGCCAGCTTTCTCATTGAGGTCGGCGATGGTCACGTTGGCGCCTTCCGCCACGAACAGCCGCGCCGTCGCCGCGCCCATGCCGCTGGCGGCACCTGTGATGAACGCCGACTTTCCTCGCAACCGGCCTTGCGCTGCATCCGCCATCACGCCACCCTCATGTCTGCTTGGCTGTGTGCATACACCGGCGGACGGCCTATGGCAATGTGATCGAATCCCAGCGCCCGCATGGCCTCCGGCGAATAGAGATTGCGGCCGTCGAAGATCGCCGGCGTCTTGAGCCGCGCCTTGATCTCGTCGAAGTCGGGGCTGTGGAACTCGTTCCACTCGGTCACGACGGCTAGGGCGTCGGCGCCGTCGAGGGCTTCCTCGCGTCGGTCGCAGAGCGCAAGCTCCTCTCGTTCACCGTAGATCGCCCGCGCCTGGTGCAGGGCCCGTGGGTCGTAGGCACGCACGCGGCCGCCGGCGGCCCAGACGCCTTCCATCAAGGCGCAGCTTGGCGCTTCCCGCATGTCGTCGGTGTTGGGCTTGAACGAAAGCCCCCACAGGGCGATGGTGCGGCCGGCGAGATTGCCGCCGAAGTAGGCTCGGATGCGTTCCGCCAGAACCTGGTGCTGGCGCCGGTTGACGTCGTCCACACCACGCGCGATGGCGGTGTCATAGCCGACCTCCCGGGCCATGCCGATCAGCGCCCGCACGTCCTTGGGGAAGCACGAGCCGCCGTAGCCGCAGCCGGCGTAGATGAAGTGGAAACCGATGCGCGGATCCATACCGATCCCGCGCCGCACCGCCTCGACATCCGCACCGAGACGGTCTGCGAGACCGGCGAGTTCGTTCATCAGACTGATGCGGGTGGCGAGCATGACGTTGGCGGCATACTTGGTGAGTTCTGCCGACGGCAGATCCATGTGGACGATGCGGTCGTGGTTACGGTTGAAGGGCGCGTAGAGCCGTTCGAGGAGTTCCCGCGCCTTGGCATCGTCGCTGCCGATGACGATGCGGTCCGGCTTCATGAAGTCGGCCACGGCGCTGCCTTCCTTGAGAAACTCCGGGTTCGAGGCCACGCTGAACGGGATTTCGCGTCGCCGTTTGGCGAGTTGCCCACGAATGGTGTCGCGCACCCGATCCGCCGCCCCCACTGGCACCGTCGACTTGCTGACGACCACCTTCGTCTCGTTCATGAACTGGCCGATGGCCAGTGCCACAGACAACGCTTGGCTCATGTCGGCGGAGCCGTCCTCTCCGGGCGGCGTGCCGACGGCAATGAAGATCACCTCGCCGTGCTCGACACCCTCTTCGGCGTCGGTGGTGAACCGCAAGCGCCCGGCACCTAGGTTGGCACGGACGAGCTCGTCAAGTCCCGGTTCGAACATCGGCACTTCGCCACGCTTCAGCATGGCGACCTTGGCGCCGTCTATGTCCACGCACACGACATCGTTGCCGCGTTCGGCAAAGCAGGCGCCGGTGACGAGGCCGACATAGGCCGCGCCGAAAATGGTGACTCGCATGGATCGCAAAAAGCAGGGGTGTGCGGTGGATTCTAACCGCCAGCGCGCCGCGTTCGCGTCGTCTCGCTTTGCAGCGCCGAGCTTTGCCGTTAGGCTGCGCGAGCGCTGCTTGGCGGCGCTTTGGCGACTTTCGCTAACGCAAAAACTGCGACGGCCTCCTGCAAGCGGGGCACGTTCGATAGAGTTTCTACGGTGCAGGCGCCTAGCTTGGGGCAAGCCTGCTGGGGACGGGGAACGCTTGGCCGACTACGACTTTGATCTCTTTGTCATCGGTGCCGGCTCCGGCGGCGTGCGCGCTGCACGCATGTCGGCGGCCTACGGTGCCCGCGTTGCCATCGCGGAGGAGCGCTATCTCGGCGGCACCTGCGTCAACGTTGGCTGCGTGCCGAAGAAGCTGTTCGTCTATGGCGCGCATTTCGCCGAGGACTTCGAAGACGCGGCCGGCTTCGGCTGGAACGGTGGCGCGCCGACATTCGACTGGCCGGTGCTGCGCGACAACAAGACCCGCGAAATCGAGCGCCTGAACGGCATCTACCGCAACCTCCTCACGGGTCCGGGCGTCGAGGTGATCGAGGCACGGGCGCGGCTGACGGGGCCGCACACCATCGACGTGGGCGGTCGCGAGGTGAGCGCAGAGCGCATTCTCGTGGCCACCGGAAGCTGGCCCGTGCTGCCACCGTTTCCGGGCGTCGAGCATGCCATCACATCCAACGAGGCGTTCTATCTCGACGAGTTTCCGCAGCGGGTGCTGGTGATCGGCGGCGGCTACATCGCCGTGGAATTCGCCGGCATCTTCCAGGGCCTCGGTGCCGAGACCCTGCTCTCCTATCGTGGCGAGCTGTTTCTGCGCGGCTTCGACGAAGGCATCCGGCGGTTCGTGCTGGACGAAATCCGCGCCAAGGGCGTGGACGTGTCGCTCAACTCGCACATCGCCCGCCTGGACCGCCACGGCGACGAGTTCGTGACCACCTTCGAGGATGGCTCCACCCATGTTTCGGACCTCGTGATGGTTGCAACCGGACGTGCGCCCAACACCGCAGGACTCGGCCTCGAGGCAGCCGGCGTGCAGCTCGCCGAGTCCGGCGCAATCCCGGTGGACGACGAATACCGCACCAACGTCGCTCACATCCACGCCATCGGCGACGTGATCGATCGCCTGCAGCTAACGCCGGTGGCCATCGCCGAGGGCATGTGCATCGCCGGGAATCTCTACAACGGCGAGTCGCGCTCCGTGGAATACGCCAACGTTCCCACCGCCATCTTCTGCCAGCCCAACATTGGCACGGTGGGGCCGACGGAAGAGGAGGCGAGGCAGCGCTATCCGAGGCTTCAGGTGTTCGAGTCGAGCTTCCGACCCATGAAGCACACGCTCTCCGGGCGCGGCGAGCGCACGATGATGAAGCTCCTGGTGGACGGGGACAGCGATGCCGTGGTGGCGGCGCACATGTGCGGGCCGGACGCCGGCGAGATCGTCCAGGGCCTTGCCGTCGCCATCGTCGCCGGCGCCACCAAGACGCAGTTCGATGCCACGGTGGGCATCCATCCCACCGCGGCCGAAGAATTCGTGACCATGCGGGAGGCAGTGCGATGATGCGGATTCGATCCTTGCGGCCGGGTCACATGGCAGCGGCACTGCTGTCGGCCGGCCTTGTGTCGGCAACCGACGCCGGCCCGCGCAATGTCATCCTCTTCGTCGGCGACGGCATGGGCGTCTCCACCGTTACTGCGGCGCGCATTCTGGAAGGCCAGATGCACGGCAACCCCGGCGAGGAAAACGCGCTTTCCTTCGAGGAGTTTCCGGCACTGGCGCTGGTGAAGACCTACACGACGGACATGCAGGTTCCCGATTCCGCCGGCACCATGACCGCGCTCGTCACCGGCGTGAAGACCCGGTCCGGCGTGATCTCCATCGGCCCCGAAGCCGATCGGGGCGACTGTGAGGCGAGCAAGGCATACACGTTGGAGACGCTGCTGGAAGTGGCCGAGCAGGAGGGCTATCGCACCGGCATCGTCACCACCACCAGCATCACTCATGCGACACCGGCTGCCACCTATGCCCATGCCGCAGACCGCAACTGGGAACGACGCGGCGCCATCCCGGAGGAAAGCCGAGACACCTGTGCGGACATCGCCCAGCAGTTCGTTGCATTTGGATACGGCGACGGCATCGACGTGGCCTTCGGCGGCGGCAGGGAGATGTTCCTGCCGGCAACGGAAGCGGACCCGGAGGACGATGGCGCCACCGGTGCCCGCGAGGACGGGCGCAACCTCGTCGAGGAATGGCTTGCCTCAGGCGAGGGGCGAGCCTTTGCGCACGACCAGGCTGGATTCGAGGCGCTTCCATCCGAAGCCCAGGTACTCGCGCTGTTCGAGCCCTCACACATGGAGTTCGAGGCCGACCGCGCCGAGGATGCCGGCGGCGAACCGTCGCTGGCGGAAATGACCGCGGCCGCCATCGATCGTCTCGCGAACGACCGCGGCTATTTTCTGATGGTGGAAGCGGGGCGCATCGACCACGCCCACCACTTCGGCAACGCCCGCCGCGCCCTCGTCGACACCATCGCCCTTGCCGACGCGGTGGCTGTGGCGGCAGAGCGTACCGACCCCGCCGACACCCTCATCGTCGTCACGGCCGACCACAGCCACACCCTCACCATCGCTGGCTATCCCGTGCGCGGCAATCCGATTCTCGACTATGTGCGGGATGCCGCCGGCGAACCCCAGCGGGATGCGAAGGGGCAGGCGTACACGACGCTCGGCTATGCCAACGGCCCTGGCGCATTGGTGGATCGAGACGCCGAGGACGCGATAGCTGTGCCCACCGACGGCGACTATCAGCAGACGGCAACCCATGCGATGTACATCGAAACCCATGCTGGTGAGGACGTCCCGGCCTATGCGCGCGGGCCGCACGCTGGCGAGATCGCCGGCGTGATGGAGCAGAACGAGCTCCATGGCGTGATGCTCCGAGCACTCTTCGGCGCGGATTCGGCCACCCGGGAGACCCGTTGATGGATGCGCTGAGCGGCTTTCTCAGCACGCTGGACGGAATCCTCGGCAGTTCGCCTTGGTTCCCCTTCGTGCTGCTCGGCGTGGGCCTCCTGTTCACGCTCTATCTTGGCCTGCCGCAGGTACGCTTCTTTCGCCACGCGTGGCGCGTGCTGCTCGGCCGTGAAACCCGCTCGGACGCTCCCGGCGACACCAGCCACCTGCAAGCACTCTCGACGGCACTGTCCGGCACGGTTGGCACGGGCAACATCGGCGGCGTCGCGCTGGCGCTGCACCTCGGCGGCCCGGCGGCGCTCTTCTGGATGTGGATGACGGCCTTCCTCGGCATGGCAACCAAGTTCGTCGAGGTGAGCATCTCGCACAAGTACCGCATCACCGACGACAAGGGGCAGATCGCCGGTGGCCCGATGTACTACATGGAGCGGGGCCTCGGAGCCCGTTTCGGCGAACGCTGGAAGTGGGCCGCCAAGGGCATGGCGGTGCTGTTCGCCGTGGCTACGGTGTTCAGCACGCTGGGCTCCGGCAACATGCCGCAGAGCAACAACATGGCGTCGGGGCTCGAAACCTCGTTCGGCATTCCGCCGTGGGTGAGCGGCGGGGCGCTGGCGATCCTGCTGGGGCTTGTCATCATCGGCGGCATTCGCCGCATCGCCACGGTGGCGACCGCCATCGTGCCCACCATGGGCGTCATCTATGCGCTCGGCGCGACGGCGGTGATCGTCACCAACGCCGATGCCATCATTCCGTCCTTCGCCGCCGTGTTCAGCAATGCCTTCAGCGGCAGTGCGGCGGCTGGCGGGTTTCTTGGCGCATCGTTCGCCTATGCCTTCACCAAGGGAGTCAACCGGGGACTGTTCTCGAACGAGGCGGGGCAGGGTTCCGCACCCATCGCCCACGCTTCGGCCAAGACCGACGAGCCGGTTTCCGAAGGCATGGTGTCCTTGCTCGAACCGTTCATCGACACGCTGGTGATTTGCACGCTGACCGGTCTCGTGATTCTGGCGAGCGGGGTTTGGCAGGAGAAGTTCGACACCGAGTTCGATTCCTTCGACACGCAATTCGTGGCCGGTGCCTGGTCGGACCAGGACGCGGCGCACGTCGATGCGCTGTATCGGCACCTTGGCGGCGGCGAAGGGAGTGCGGTGGCGCCTGCTTCCGGTACGTTTGCGGTGGTCGATGGGCGCTTGGCGGAGGCTGGCGTTGTTACCGTGCTGCACAACCGCTCGGTCGCCGAGGACGTTCGCTTCCACCAGGACGGCGTGCCCTATACAGGGGAAATCCGCCTCGTCGATGGGGAACTCGCGACCGACGTTTCGGTGCGGGGCAGGTCGCTCCTGCACTCGGTGCCGCTGACCGCGGAGGCATTCAAGCGCTCGTTCATCGGCGACTACGGCCAATACGCGGTCACCGTGGGCCTGATGCTGTTCGCCTTCTCCACCGCCATCGCCTGGTCCTACTACGGCGACCGCTCGATGACGTACCTGTTCGGCACCGCCTCGGTGCTGCCGTATCGGGTGTTCTACGTGCTCGCCTTCTTCCTCGCTACCATCATGGACACCTCGCTCGTATGGCTGATCTCCGCCGTCACCCTGGTGCTGATGGCGCTGCCCAACTTGGTCGGCATCGTCCTGTTCGCTCCAGAGATCAGGCGCGAAGTGGCGGCCTATCGCGAGCGGCGGGGGCTCTGACGGAAAGGCCACGCCGCGAGATCGGTGAGCGCAGTTTGGGAGAGGAGGTAGGCGTCGTGCTCCTCCCGAGCGGCCCGCTGCACGGCAGCCAACGTGCGGCTGGTGCTCGTTGCCGGCGGACGGTGAACGCGCGGGTGCCCGCGCATGTGGTCCAGCGCGTTGCGCAGGTTGCCCGGAGTGGGGGGCCTGCGTAACCAAAGCGTGAGTTCGAGAGCGATGGCATCGAACCCGTCGCGTCCGCGCAGCCGGCTCACCCGCCGTCCGAACGCGCGGTAGGCGGCTTGGTCGCGGGCCAAGAGCGAATACTTGTGCTGCGCCCAAAGCTCGTGCGTGGAACGGGGCAGACGGATGCGTCCCGGCTCTTTGGCCGCGTATTTCTCGGCCAACCGCGCGAATTGCTCCCCCGGTGCGTCGATGAAGGTCTCTGGCCAACGTCCTGGCGCCTTGCGAAGCCGTACGGGCGAGCGGTCCCGGTAGCCGCGAAACGCCATTTCCGCCGCCAGCATGCGGTGCCGCTGGTGCAGCGCCCAGCCGAGATCGGTCCATCGAAGGGTCTCGGGATGGCGACCGTAGCCAGCCAACCCCTTGCTCAGGATCGCTGCCACGCCATGCAGTTCGCGATGTTCGCCGAGGAGGCTTTGGCGGTTCAGATAGCCCGGATGGATGTCCCAGATGCGCACGGCGGCGGGGGCACGATGCTGCCTACCCCCAACGGTCCCAATGCACCGTCTGTTCCACGGGCAGCCGGGTGACCGGGCCGAACTTGCCCATCGGATACCCCACCGGAATCAGGCAAAAGGCCTCGACGTTGTCCGGCAACGCCAGCACCTCACGCGCGGCTTCCCGATTCGCGAGCCCCAGGGTCGTGGGTGCGGCGCCGAGCCCGAGGGCACGCGCCGCCAAGAGCAGGTTCTGCACCGCCGGCCATATGGAGCCGCCGCCCATTGCCTGGCCGGCGGCGACGGGCCGCTCGAACTCGTAGCAGGCGATGACGAGTGCCGGAATGTCCTGCATGTGCTCGGCCTGCCACAGCACCGACTTCAGCATCCGTGCCCGCTTGTCCGCGTCCTGATGCGGCAGCGCCCCGGCTCGGCCCGAATCCGGCGCCGCGTAGGCCGTCACCGCTGTCTTGTTGAGCGCTGCCAGCCGCGTCCGCTGTTCGGCATCGCGCACGACGATCCAGCGTGCGCCTTGCGCATTGGAGCCCGTCGGTGCCTGGTTGGCGGCATCGATGAGTTTCAGCAACACCTCCTCCGGCACGGGCGTCGGCTGCAGCCGGCGCATGGCCCGACAGTTGTACATCGTCTCGAAAATGCCCATCTCGACCGCCACGGCCCCACTCCTCAAGGTGCGCTTGACTGCCCGGCAACATAGCACGCCGCCGGTGCCGAAGCGTCGCCGAAGCAAGGCCCGTGCGGTATAGTTCTGCGCTTGCATTCATTCGCGAGGAGCGAATCCATGGCCCATTCGTTGATCATTTCCGGCGGCACCGTGGTTGACGGCAGCGGCGCAGCGCCGAAGCGTGCCGATGTTGCGGTCGACGACGGGCGCATCAGCCGCGTCGGGGATCTTGCCGGCGAGCAAGCCGCCGAGACCATCGACGCCACCGGGAAGATCGTCACGCCGGGCTTCGTCGATCTGCACACGCACCTCGATGCCCAGATC
>VXSY01000003.1 GCA_009837725.1 Gammaproteobacteria bacterium
GCGACCTCGCCGCCATGGGACAGCCGGTGTTCAGCGAAACGCCCTACGAGGGCATCGGCTTCGGCCTTGGCTTCTCGGTCGTGATCGACCCGGCAGCCGCCAACGTGCTCGACTCCCCCGGCGAGTTCGCCTGGGGCGGCGCCGCAAGCACTTACTTCTGGGTGGACCCGGTGGAGGAGCTGATCGTGGTGTTCATGACCCAACTCCTGCCCTCATCCACCTACCCCATCCGCAGGGAACTCAAGACGCTGGCATATCAAGCGCTGGCCTGAGCCTGTGCAGTCGCTCGTCGGGCCTCGTAGGGGTCGGGCTTGTCCGAGGCAGACTGAATCTAATAATTTGATTTAACAAGATTTACCGGCCCGTTGTCCAGTTCGGATTACTGCCGGCGTTGGTCGTATTCGGCGCGACAGCGGGAGCGCCACGGTGGCGCGTTCTGGGCGCGCCAGCGAGGCGTAGGCACACGCCGACGCAGGACGCTGGATAGCGCTGGGCCCCGGCGGACGAGTAGGTCGCCAGCAGGGCGAAGCCCAGGCACATCTCGTCGCTCGGTCGAAGTCGGCACGCCGTTGCGTCGTCCAGCACGCGCGCGAGGCCCCACAGGTGAAATGCCTTGTTCCAAGGCACGTTGCTTCCAAGTAGGTGAGGTAGGTGATGGACGGGCGCCACTGGCTCTATGGCGTACGTACACGAGCCACCTAGCCCTAGGGCGTTTTGGTGCCGACCATGTCGCGCTATGCTGCCTCGGTCATTTGATCTCGGCAGTTGGGTTGGGTTCCGGTGGGCCTGAGGGAACGGAATGTGTTGTCGCAGTGGTCGCGTGGCGGCGACCGCACGGAGGCCGCCGAGGGCGTGGGGCCACCGCCACCGATTGACAAACCATCGAGACCTAGACCAACGCGTTGCTCGCACTTGTGGGTGATCAAATCATCCCCAGAGCTCCTTGTCGCAGATAGCGTACCGAACAGGCTTGGTGAGCTTCTTCAACACACGTTCGGCGACAAGGCGCTTGATCCAAGCATCGGCGGTGGGTTTGGTCACTCCCAACGTATCAGCGATCACCACAGGCAGCGTCGGTTCCGCGCAAACCGTGGCAACTAGATGTCGCACCTTCACAAACAGCTCTTCGGCGGGGTCAGCGCGACTCTCAGGTCGCTTTTCGAATGCGCGGTTTGCTTTGGTTGCCGGGTCCTCGGTCGACGGCGAGCGTTTAGGCGCATCAACGACTTGATCCCTGCCAACGGCCAATGCCGCTTGCTCTCCCGGTGGTTCGGCCACCGCGTTGCGATCTCGCACGGGACCAGCTCCAGTCTTGCCGCCCCAAGCGTTACCGAATGCCGGATCGTCGAACCCTTCCAGCCAGCGTCCGCCAAGCTCCACCAGCCTTGGATTGCCGGAGTCGACTGTCTCTGTTCGCTTGACCGCTAGCGGTACCCACCGCTTCTTCAGGTTCTCGACCGCGCCCTTCCAGGTTCCGCCGCTATCGGGTGTGCTGCTGACAACGACGGCCTCGTGGGCCAGGCAATAGATGTACTTGTTGCGAGCCATCGCGTTGCCCACGACGAAACGCGCCTCCGGATTGAACGGCGAAACAAGCGCCAGATCGCCCGACATCAGATAGCTACGGTACCGTTTGGACGTTGCGGCGCGCAGAAGGCCCTCCGCCAGTACGCCGATAGCAGTTCCTTCTGCATTGAGCGCGCCGAACATGGCGGCGTGATCCACGCCAGCCGCGCCCCCGGAAACAACGAGCTGGCCGCACTGGGCGGCCTGGCTGCCGATGCGCTCGGCGTAGGCGATGTCGGAATCCTCGGCATGTCTAGAGCCGACCACTGCGATCCCGCTCGCGTTAAGGAGGCTCTTGTTGCCGCACCCGAAAAGGACCGCCGGCGCCATCCGTTGCAGGTGGTGCTTCAGACGAATCGGGTAGTCGGCGTCGGATCGCGTGACCGCCCAGAGCCCCGCTCTTTCCCATTTTTCCAGTGCGAACCCGAGCGAGGCCCCGCGATTGAGCAAGGCACGCACGCGTCCCTCGGTGACCTTCGGGTGTTTCCAGTCCTGAAGCAGATCCGCTGGGCGGGAGTGGAGCATGTCTGCGGGTCCAAGGCCTTGTTGATTGAGCCAGTTGGCGAACTCGCCCCACTCCGTGGGCGTGAGCGGCCTTGTTGCCGCAGTGCCGGACTTGCCAAGCGCTACAGTTAGCAGCATGACCGCTTCGGTTTCGGGCGTCACTTCCAAGTCAGCCTCCCGGGCTCGCCGTGGCAAGTGCGAACGGCCACACGGCCTCACAGCCGGCTTCACGGAGCAGTGCCGCAACGACCGTGAGCGTCCACCCGGAGTCCACGACGTCGTCGACCAGAGCAGGGCAGCACCCTCCCGAACTCGTCCGTCAACGACAAATGCGCCATCGAGATTATTGCACTGATGGAACCTGTTCTGTTGTGCCTTCTGCGGAGCGTTGGGCCGGACTTTCTCGACTATCTGGACAAAGGGCAGCGAGAGTGCTTCAGCCAGGCGCCGTGAGTAGTCGGGGACGAGGTTGGGATGGTGGTTCGACGGAACGCAGGTGACCCAGGCCGGCCAAGGATCGGGCTTCCATCGTTCCCGGATCATCTCGGCGGGCTGCGGCAACAAGCGAGTCCCCCAACCGGCCTCGGTGCTTTTCGTGGGCCACGGTTTCCCCCCAGCCGGCGTCGCCCCATCTGCACAGTATTCGTCCTGTCTCGGCGCAGAGTCCCGAGGGTAGATTCCCTCGCCAGCCGTACTCGGGAAACGCCCCCTTCGCGACTTGCCTGTTGCAAGTCAGTGGCAATTCGGCTTGGCGAAGGAAACGTGTTGCTGCGAGCACAGTATCGTGGGAAATCGACGTGGCAACGGTCGTGCCGCCCACGCAGCGCGCACACTTCCCGCAAGGCCTGGGATCAGGATCGTCCAGCGCCTCCGCGAGGAATCGCATCAGGCATCCCGCTTCGTCGACGTAAGACTGGATCTGTTCCCATTCGGCCTCCCTCTGCGCCGTCAGCCGGGCAATGCGTTCGCGGTCGACACGATACGGAACGGCAGTTCGCCGCCAGGTGGAGCCGTCCCTGATAACCGGCGCGGGATTGTCCACGGACAGCACCTTCAGGACTTTGTCGATCTGGCCATGGCGCAGATTCAACGTCTGTTCCAGTTCGCGGATGCTGAGGCCCTCTGCGTCCTCCAGCGCTTCGAGCACGTCGCTCACCCACGCTTCCTCGGGGAATGCCGTTTGACGGAAGTGCTCATGTATCTCACCGTCTTCGGCCCCAGACAACAGCACCCCGACCGCCCGATCAATACCGCGTCCGGCGCGCCCGACCTGCTGATAGTAGGCGATTACGGATCCGGGCGCCTGGTAGTGCACCACAAATCCGAGGTCGGGCTTGTCGTAGCCCATGCCCAGGGCTGTCGTCGCGACGAGCGCTTTGACTTCGTTGCGGTCGAGGGCACGTTCCAGCCGTCGACGGTACGTGTCGGAGTCGGCATAGAGGTCATGAGCGACGTCGGCATGGTACGGGCGAACCAAGATGTCCCGCTGGTTGAGCCAGGCCGAGACCTGTTCGGCGTCCCGTTGTGTCAGGGCGTAGATGACGCCGGTACCGGGCAGCTCGTGGACGTGGTCGGCGAGCCATGCGAGACGTTCCGCCTGCGTCGAAAGGCGAACTGTCTGCAGGTGCAGGCTCTCGCGCATCAACGGACCTCGTTGGACAATGACCTCGCCCAACTGGCGCTTTGCGTCATCGATGACGCGATCGTTGGCCGTCGCCGTGGTTCCGACGATTGGCACGTTCGCGGGCATTCGCCGCAGCACGCTGGCGAGCCGTCGATAATCGGGCCGAAAGTCATGGCCCCAGTCCGATATGCAGTGGACCTCGTCCACTACCAGTAGGCCGATTCGCTCCGACACGGGTAGGAGCACTTCGTCCATGAAGGTCTCGTTCGCCAGGCGTTCCGGGGAGATCAGGAGCACGTCCGCATCGTCCAACAGCACGGCGCGCTGCAGATCCGGCCACTCCGAACGGTTCGTGGAGTTGATCGTCATGGCTCGGATGTTCATCCGTGCCGCCGCTTCGATCTGGTTGCGCATCAGTGCCAGTAAAGGCGACACGATCAACGTCGCTCCGGAACCGGCGTCGCGGAGCGCGCGAGTCGCGACGAAATAGACGGCACTCTTGCCCCAACCCGTTCGCTGTACAAGCAGCAAGCGTTCTCGACGATTCACTAGGGCGTCAATGGCCTCCCACTGTCCGTCCCGGAAGTGGGCGCTCTGATTGTCGAGTAGGCCCCGCAGGAGTTCGAGCGCTGCCGTTCGATCCGTCATTTCTTACCTGATGATGTCTATGCCAACTGGCGGCGCCGCAAGATCCTACCAACGTCTCGAGCGTGATCGTGTGGCGCGGTCGCTTCTCATCAGGCCGCACGGCTGGATCGGGGGAGGCCGCGTGCTCGAGGGTGGACTTGGGACGGTTTCAGCACTCTCGGCCTGCTTTGGGATTGAGAATTTGGGGGGATTCGGCGGGTCAAGGTCGTGAGTGCGGAAACCAAGTCCGGCAATCGGCGTGTGCTCGACGTGGTGCGGACGAAGGTGGCGGACAGCATGAGGGGTCGATTGTTCACTTCCCGTTCCCTGTTGGTTACAAGTGGGTGTTGAGAAGCAGTGTGCCCCGGTGGTGCCTGAAACGCCTTAAAGTTTATTCTTATCAAAAGGCTACAGGACTTCCAGAGATGTCCCGCACCCCCGACACCACCCTTCGGCGGACGGGCTTGTCCCGTCCCTGCGCGCCCTGCCGGGCGCGTTGGCAGTTCGCTTGCGCGAACTGCTTCGCCTCGACGAGTTCGTCGGTGCGTTCAAGACGGGCGGCGACAAGGCCCGTCCCTTGCGGGGCATTACCAGCGGTAGCGGAGCCTTGCCTGAAGGTGGCGTGGGAGTTCCGGGAGGACGATGACGCCGCCGAAGAGGTTGGGGAAGTTGGAGCGGAAGTAGCGCTCGTCGGTGGCGTTCTTCAGGGTCGCGCTGAAAGACCAGCGTTCGGTCTCGAACACCATGCCGACGTTGACGAGCGTGTAGGCGGGCAGGGTGACCGAACCTGAGAAGCCGGCATGCACCGAATCTGCATCCACCACGCTGGCACTCACGGCGAAGCCGTTGCCGAAGTCGTAGGTGCCGGTGAGGGAGAGGATGTTCTCCGGGATGCCGGCGCGACGGGCGCCTTGCGCTCCGGGGCGGACAAGGACGCCGCCCAAGGCGCCGCCGTAGAGTGCCTCGGGAGCAATGCCGGGCACGTCGTCGGCGCCGATGAAACTGAAGCGCGAACCGCTCTCGAGCGTGTTGAGGTTGACCACTTCAATGCGCGAGTAGCCGAGCGTCAGCAGCAATCGCTCGGTGGCCACCCAGCGCACCTCGAACTCGATTCCTTCGGTCTCGGTGGCTTGGTTGGTGACGATGGCCTGGGCCGAGAAATCGGTGCGTTCCTGCACGTAGGTGGCGAGGGCAAAGTACAGGCCGCCGTCGATCAGCTCGCCCTTGACGCCGGCCTCGCGCAGCCTGGACGTGTCGAAGGCGCCGCCTTCGGCGATGTTGGTGGTGCTGATCTCCGCCCCCTGCCCGGCGATCACGGTCGCCTGTTCCGACGCGGTGAGATAGGGCACGATGCCGCCCGGGAGGGCGTAGCTGAGGCTCAGCGTCCAGGAGACACCATCCACGGTGGCGGATGCCTGCTCGTCCACGCAGTCGCCCGGCGGCAGGCAAAAATTGTTCGAACTCGGCAGCAGGAGCTTGTCGATGGGTTGCCGGCTCTCCATGTCGATGCTGTCGTAGCGCGCGCCGGCAAGGACGCTGAGACCAGACTCCCAGTCGATGCTGGCGAGGGCCGCGATGCCGAGGTCGAGGTAGTCGCCGATGTAGTACTCGGTGTAGTCGTCGTCGATCACGGTCGCCAGCAAGCGGGTGTCAAGGGCGCTTGGTGGACGGCTCAGGTCACGTCGGTCGAAATACTCGTTGGTGTAGTCGTCGCCGTGCCGAAAGCGGGTGAAGCGCACCGACGGCGAGGCCTGCACCGCCACGCTTGCCCTGTCTAGGCGGAACTCCTTCGCCACCACTAGGCGGTCCTCCACCACCGACGTGTCGTGGAACTGCGAGAAGCCATAGCCCGACTCCCCAAGCGTGTCATACGACTCATAGAAGAGCTGGTTCGTCCACTCCCAGCCGCTGTCGGCGTCGAAGATGGCGTCGAGATAGAGCGTCAGCACTTCCGCTTCCAGCACGTCTTCCGGCCAAGTCAGCACTTCGCTCATGTCGAGAGTTGCCATGCCCGTGCTCGCAAGCGCCAAGAGATCGGGGCGGCAGCCAAACACCGCCGTTTCGCCGATGAGGCAGGCACCTGGAAAGGGCCCTTCGGGATCGAGCGCCGAGGCCGTCCCCGGCACGAGCCCGGCCGCGAACGGATTGAGGTCCGTGAACCCGTCGCCGTTCACGTCGAACTCCTGGTGCGAGATGCGGCCGTCGCCGTTGGCATCGAGCCCAGACGGCTGGCCTGTCAGATACGTGCCCCGATCCACCAGTTCCTGCGTCAGCCGGTTCCACCCGGCCACCTGATTGCCGCTGTGGTCGTGGAACATGCCCCCGAACTGCAGTTCCAGGCGGGCTGACAGATCGGTGTCGAAAGATGCCTGCAGAAGTGTCTGCTGCATGTCGGTGTCGCGATAGAAGCTGCCGGAGTCCTCGACCTCGCCATAGAAGTAGTAGCCGAAGTCCTGCCCGCCGAGGCTCCCCGGGCCGCCGGCTTCGGCGCTGACAATGCGCTTGTCCCAACTGCCGAGATCAAGGCCGATGGCCCCGGTGCGGTCGGCGA
>VXSY01000226.1 GCA_009837725.1 Gammaproteobacteria bacterium
TCGCCATGCCCCGTCGCTTCTGCCCTGCGCAAAAGCGTATCACTCGGCGGAGCAGCTCTTGGAGCGAGGCAGGATGACTTCCCTCCAAGGGCACCGGCGCTATGATCGCGAGCACCTTGCCACGCACCTAGGGCACCCTTTCGTATGACCGAGGCCGAGATCGCACGGGCGCTCACGCCGATTCTGAAGGAAGTGTCCGAACGCGCCTCGGTCGCTGGCAGCTTCATCGACAAGGAGGCGTACCGCATTTACCTCGCCACCGTGTGGGCCAACATCGTCATGGACCCGAGCGCTCTCGGCGTCGACGAGGACGAACTCGAGAGCGTCCACGATCTCATCAACCTCAACGCCCAGCAGGTGCTCGGCGAAGACGACGCCATCGCCGGCTGCTTCCGATTCATCAATAGCCGCACTGGAGAGCTGGCCATGGACAAGGCGAAGGTATCGAAGACCCATCGTCAACTGCTGCTGTACTTCTCCTCCATGATCCTGGACCCAGACGGCCACCGACGCTGGATGGAGGACGTGAAGGAACGCCGCCGCAACCCCCGACGGGGAACTTGATCCGTGGATGCAACATCGATCCGGGCGCGGTATGTTGCGCGGATGCACCAGCCACACCAGTTCGCGCAGTCGCTGCCCGCGTAGGCGACGATGCACTTCGCCTTCACCCCGGAGCAAGAGCAGTTTCGCGACGCAGTGCGTCGGTTTCTGCGCGATCGCTCGCCGCCCGCAGAAGTGCGCCGGCTGATGGACGACGAGCGCGGCCACGATCCAGGCGTTTGGCGCCAAATGTGCCAGGAGCTTGGCCTTGGCGCCTTGCATGTGCCCGAGGGTCGGGGCGGACAAGGGTTCTCGGTGACCGAACTCGGCATCGCCTTCGAGGAGATGGGGCGTGCCCTGTTGTGTGCTCCCTATCTATCCTCGGTGCTGGCAACAACCGCGATTGCCGAGGCTTGTGGGGCCGACGAAGCCGAGCAAATCGTCTCTGGCATCGCCGTTGGTGAGCAACTAGCCGCTCTGGCGCTGACGGAAGCGAACGGACGCTGGGATGCCGGCGGAGTCGAACTGATCGCCGACGGGGATCGACTCAGCGGCAGCAAGACACACGTCATCGACGGCCATGTTGCGTATCTACTCATCGTCGCGGCGCGGGCATTGGGCAGCACCGGCGAGGAAGGAATCTCCCTGTATCTAGTGGCCGCCGACGCCCCTGGCATCACACGCCGATCCCTCACGACGCTCGATCCCACCCGCAAGCTCGCCCGCATCGACTTCGCCAATGTGGAAGCCCGCTGCATCTCCAGCGATGCCGCCCCGGCGCTGCGTCGAACGCTGGACATTGCTTGCGTCGCCGTCGCCTGCGAGCTTGTCGGGGTTGCCGAAGCGCTGCTTGAGTCCGCCGTCGACTACGCCAAGCTGCGGATGCAGTTCGGCCGCGCCGTGGGTTCGTTCCAAGCCATCAAGCACAAGTGCGCCGACCTCTTGCTGGAGGTGGAACTCGCCAAGTCCGCCGCCCGCTACGCCGCCGAGGCGGCAACCGAAGGCGACCCCGACCTACCGGCGCTCGCAAGCCTCGCCAAGGCCACCGCCTCCGATGCGGCCATGCGGGCGGCGCGAGAGTGCATCCAGATTCACGGCGGCATTGGTTTCACCTGGGACAACGACACCCACCTGTGGTTCAAGCGTGCCAAGAGTGGGGAAGCGCTCTTCGGCACACCAGCGTGGCACCGCGAGCGCCTAATGCAGTGTTGGGAGGTATAGCGTGAGCGAAACCGCATCCGCGGATCCTTCGGCCGATAGCGTTCGCCGCGAAGTGCGGCAATGGCTGGAGGCAAACTGGGACCCGAACGAAGACCTGGTCGCGTGGCGCAACCTGCTGGCCGACTCTGGCTGGGGGATGCCGGTCTGGCCTCGGCAGTGGCACGGACGCGACTTGCCGCAAGCCCTCGCACCCGTGGTGGACGAAGAATTCGCCCGACTCGGCGCCGTTGGCGTCGCCAAGACCGGCATTCGGCTCCTCGCCGCAGCCACCTTGCTCGAACACGGCAGCGATGCCCACAAGGCAAGGTTCCTGCGCCGCATCCTCACCGGCGAAGACACCTGGTGCCAGCTCTTCAGTGAGCCCGGAAGCGGCTCCGACCTCGCTGGCGCCACGACCCGTGCCGACCGCCACGGCGACCACTTCCTCGTCAACGGCCAGAAGGTGTGGACCACCAGCGCCCATCACGCCGACTACGGCCTTCTGCTCGCGCGCACGGACTGGGACGTGCCGAAGCACCAGGGCCTCACGTATTTCGTGCTCGACATGCACCAGGAGGGCGTGGACGTGCGCCCGCTCAAGCAAATGAACGGCCATGCGTCGTTCAATCAGGTGTTCTTCACTGACGCGGTCGTGCCGGCCGAGAACCTCGTTTCCGCCGTCGGCAACGGCTGGCAAGTGGCGATCACAACATTGATGCACGAGCGGCGCGGAGCGGACGGCCTGCGTGGCGTGCAACGAGAGCGCGACTTGCCGGGACGCATTTACGAGCAGGAGCGCGAAGAGATCGCGGTGGCGCTGGAGCCCTACAAGTGGTATCCGCAGCGCGCCGGGCGGGTCGATCTCGTGCTCGAACGGGCGCAGGCGACGGGCCGCAACACCGACCCCGCCACGCGGCAGGAAATCGCGAAGCTCCTGACGATGGCCAGGAGTGCCGAATGGACCGCCCGCCGTGCACGAGCGGCGCAGCAGCAAGGCCGCCCGCAAGGCCCTGAAGGTTCCCTCGGCAAGCTCGCATCGAGCAACATCGCCCGCCAAGCCTCCCACGTACATACGTTGATCGCCGGCGCAAACGCCATGCTCGCCGGTGAAGACGGCGACCTGAACGGCCTGATCGCCGAAATCCTCGTCTCCGTCCCAGCCACCTCCATCGCCGGCGGCACCGACGAGATCCAACGCAACATCATCGCCGAACGAGTGCTGGGCCTCCCCAAGGAACCCCGCATGGACACGGGCCCCTTCCGCGACGTGAAGCGGAACTGACGCGAGGGGCCAAATTGCGGACGGCGCATCCAATTAGGACTCGCCAAGGCGGCGTGGCCAAAGCCAATGGCTGACTTCCCTGACATTCTCCCGCCCTTCCTGATCTTTCTTGGCGACGTGCCTGACGCGCTGGCGGCGAAGACCGGCCAGGGAATCGTGGATTGGCGGCGCGAGCGAGTGGCTGGGCAGATGCGCTTGACGGGATGTGGCGCCGATCTTGGGGTGCCGGAGCTCGGCATTGGCGAGGCGTGTCGGCTCGGTGCCAAGACCTTCGTGATTGGGGCGGTCAATCCGGGCGGCACGCTGCCGGATGCTTGGGTTGCATCCATCGTGGCGGCACTTGAGGCCGGCATGGATGTGGCGAGCGGCATGCACGCTCGGCTTGGAGCCGTGGAAGCCATCGCCACTGCGGCTGCCAGTACCGGGCGGAGGCTGCACGATGTTCGGCACTCGACGCGCACATTCCCGACGGGCAACGGCAAGCGTCGAAGCGGCCGGCGCGTGCTGACGGTGGGCACGGACTGTTCGATTGGCAAGAAGTACACGGCGCTCGCAGTCGAACGGGAACTGCATCGGCGGGATGTCGCGGCGCACTTCCGTGCCACTGGTCAGACCGGGATTCTCATCGCCGGTTCAGGGGTCGCGATCGATGCCGTGGTGGCGGACTTCATCTCCGGCGCGGTGGAAACGCTCACGCCGAACAACCACCCCGAACACTGGGATGTGATCGAGGGGCAGGGCTCGCTGTTTCATCCCTCGTTCGCCGGGGTGTCTCTGGCCTTGCTGCACGGTGCGCAGCCGGACGCGTTCATCGTCTGCCACGAGCCCACCCGGCGCACCATGCGCAACGTTGCGACGCCCATCGCTGATGTGGACGACGTGATCGAGGCGACGATCCGACACGGCCGGCTCACCAATCCCGGCATCCGTTGCGTGGGGCTGGCCATCGACACGTCGCGCCTGGCCGACGATGAAGCGGAGCGAATCCTGGCCGAGCACGCTGCACGATTCCACCTGCCAGTCTGCGACCCGATCCGAACGGGCGTTGCGCCCCTTGTGGACGAGCTCTTGGCGCCGTGACGCTGCGGGCAACGGCCACCATTGAGCGCTGGCCCATCGCCGGCGAATTCACCATTGCTCGTGGGTCGAAGACGACGGCGGACGTGGTGGTGGCGACGATTCTCGATGGCGACGCGAAAGGTCGCGGAGAGTGTGTTCCTTACGGCCGGTACGGCGAATCCATCGAGCAGGTGGCAGACGAGATCCGGTCGGTACGAATTCCAGACGACCGCGAAGACCTCGTGCGAGCGCTGCCCGCCGGAGCCGCCCGCAACGCCATCGACTGCGCACTGTGGGACCTCGACGCAGAACGCCAAGGCAAGCGCGTTTGGGAACTCTTGGACATTCCTCCGCCCGCCAGCGTGGTCACCGCCTTCACCCTCAGCCTCGCGTCGCCCGCAAGCATGGCGCAAGAGGCCGAGCGGTACGCCCACATGCCGTTGCTGAAGGTGAAGCTCGGCGACACGGATGGTCGCGATGCCGAACGCCTCCGCGCCGTGCGCAGGGCAGCGCCCAACTGTCGTCTAATCGTCGATGTCAACGAAGGCTGGGACGCTGAAATGCTGGCGAGCGTCGCCCCGGTTGCCGCCGATCTTGGCGTGGAGCTCATCGAGCAGCCGCTGCCGGCCGGGGCCGATGCAACGCTCGCAGCCTACGAAAGTCCGGTTCCCCTCGGTGCCGACGAGAGCATTCGCGGCGGTTCCGAACTCCCGAGCCTCAGCGGGCGCTATCAGGTCGTAAACATCAAGCTCGACAAGACCGGGGGTCTCACCCGGGCCATCGCAGTGGTGCAGGAGGCGAGGCGTCTCGGCTTCGAGGTCATGCTCGGCTGCATGGTTGCCACCTCCCTGGCAATGGCGCCGGCACTGATGCTGGCTGGCCACGCACGCTTCGTGGACTTGGACGGTCCCCTGCTGCTGGCGAAGGACCGTCCGGGCGGCCTTCAATACAATGACGGCGTGGTGTCGATGCCCGACACCGGCCTTTGGGGATGACATGAGCGAGCGATTGATCTGGCGCGATGGCGAGTTCGTCGCCTGGGACGAGGCCACCGTGCACGTACTTTCGCAGAGCCTGCAACGCGGCTCGCTCGCGTTCGACTACGTGAGCGTTCGCGAGACGACCCGGGGTGTCGCGGTGTTCCGGCTGCGGGACCACGTGGAACGCCTGCTGACCACCTGCCGGATCGTCGGCCTGCCGCTCGCATGGGGCGCCGATGAGCTGATCGAGGCCTGTGCCGACGCCGTGCGGCACAACCCTGGTGCCACGTCCATCAAGATCAGCGCGCTGATCCCGTCTGTGGAAGTGGAACTGGTGCCGCAAGACCCCCGCGTCGCGGTATTCATCGCCGCCTACGACAGCGCCACCGACATCATCGCCAAGAATCCCGGCGAAATGCGACGCCGGCAGACGCTGTCGCTGAAGGTCGAACGCGACAAGTCCGGTCGCCGCGAGGATGTCATCCCGCCCCACGCCAAGGTCGCGGCCAGCTACACGGCACCCATGACGGCGAAGTGGAAGGCGCGACGAGAGGGCTACGACGACGTGATCCTGCTCGACGAGCATGGCCATGTTGCCGAAGCGCCGACGATGAACCTCTTCGTGGTGGACGAAGCTGGGGAGCTTCTGACGCCGGAAGGCGACCGCGTGCTGCTCGGCATCACTCGTTCCTCGGTGATGGGCATTGCCGATGCCGAAGGGCTCACATGCCGCGAAACCCCCTTGACCGAAGCCGCACTGAAGTCGGCACGGGAAGTGTTCCTCACCGGCACGTCGGTGGGTGTTTGGCCGGTGGTTCGCATCGACAACGCACCGGTTGGCGACGGCACGCCTGGCCCGACGACTACGCGGCTGGCGGGACGCTATCGCGCCATCGTGTCTGGCGAAGATCCGGCGTTCGACCATTGGCTGCATTTCGTTTGAGGCGTACTGCCTCGGCGCAGAGCTCCACCGTCCTCGGGTTGGAACCGAAGAGCGCCAACCCACCAAGGCGTGGCGGCGGCCCTTCGACATGGACGGGCCTCGGCGCCTTCCTGCTCTCCATCTGGCTGGTCTCGCTGTGGGGCCTGATCGATCCGCAAGTGGCGGGCGTGCTGGCCTTGGAGCCAAGGTCTGTAGACGGTCTTGTCGGCGTGGCCGGCATGGCCTTTGTGCATGCTTCGCTCGAGCATCTGGCGGTGAACACGCTGCCTCTCGCAGGGCTCGCCGTCATCATCGCCCTACGAGGCGGCGTGCAACTTGCCTTGGCGACAGTCGCCATCAGCCTGATTGGCGGGCTGCTGCTCTGGTGCTTCGGACGCAGCGGGATGCATGTGGGAGCGAGCGGTCTCGTCTTCGGCTATCTCGGCTTCGTGCTCGCAAGGGGCGTCTCCGAGCGCCGGCTGTCGTCGTTTCTCCTCGCCATCGTCGCCGGCGTCCTATACGGCGGGCTGTTGCAAGGACTCTTGCCAAGCGCGATGGAGATCTCGTTCGAGGCGCACATCGCCGGCTTCGTCGCCGGGTGCATCGCCGGATGGAAGCTGCCCGCCTGGCAAAGGAGAACGAGGGACTTGGCCTAGTGCCTGAGGATGGCCACCCGAGACGGGCGACGCATGCGTCGCCCTGTCAAACAGACCAGTGGGCCGCCGCCAAGTCCGACAGACTGCTAGCGCGCTCTCCGAGCGCGTCGGCAGTTGCTTCGCAACTGCTGGCCTCCGGCGTCCCAGAAATACCTAACCCTTCGAGCTGGACGTTGGCTGGTGCAACAATGTCGGAGAAAGCGAGGATGTGCGGC